>DASVCP010000353.1:0-9445 GCA_036381555.1 Gammaproteobacteria bacterium | reverse complement strand
AAGCGACCGTCCGATGTGCCGCCGGCTGTGGATAACTCCGGACTAACCCCGGTAACTTCACGAATGGCCTGCTCGGTGGCGGCAATCAATTCCCCGCGCTCTGTCAAAAACGGTTTGCCCGACAATTCCCACTCCAGCGAGTAATCCAGGCCGTGCTTGTCGAGCAACGCCTCGACCCGGCGGCGCAGTTGCCGGTCGTCGGTCTCGGTTGAGTAGCGGAAATTGAACAGAATTCTGGCGGTTCCCGGAATGACATTCGTTGCCCCGGTGCCCGCGTGAATATTCGAGACTTGGAAGGTGGTGGGGGGGAAGAAGGCATTGCCTTCATCCCAGGTGATGGCGCACAGTTCCGCCAGCGCGCCGCTGACCCGGTGCACGGGGTTGTCGGCGAGTTGCGGGTAGGCCACATGTCCCTGCCGCCCGTGGACGGTCAAGGTGCCCGACAGCGAACCCCGCCGGCCGTTTTTGATGACATCGCCCACGCGTTCGCGGCTGGAAGGCTCACCGACAATGCACCAGTCAAATGTTTCACCGCGGCTTTTCAGGTGTTCAAGCACCCTGACGGTACCGTTGATGGCGGGTCCTTCTTCATCGCTGGTAATCAGAAAGGCGATACTGCCCTTGGGATGGGGGCACCCCTCAAGGAAGGTTTCCACTGCCGTGATCATCGCCGCCAGGCTGCCCTTCATATCGGCGGCCCCGCGCCCGTACAGTTTGCCGTTGCGTTCTTCCGGTAAGAACGGATCGCTGCGCCACTGTTCAAGCGGGCCGGGAGGCACTACATCGGTATGCCCGGCGAAAGCCAGCACCGGGCCCGTATCGCCGCGTCGCGCCCATAAGTTGTTGACGTCACCATAGTTTAATTGCTCGACTTTGAACCCCAGCTTCATCAGTCGTTCTGCAATTAACGTTTGGCAACCCGCATCATCCGGGGTTACGGATCGGCAGGCGATTAACTGTTTGGTCAGATCGAGTGTTTTTGTCATGGTGAAGCGATCTTACCCGATCGGAGCCCGATTGCAATTTATCGGAAGGGATGGTTTTACCTGGATGGACAGTACCAGTGCGCTAAACGGCGGTGTGATCGATGTGGCTTTTCAAGGTGGTAATGAGTTTGTTTCGCAGCTCGGCGTCTTTTATGGCGAGATTCGCACGATCGCTGACCAGGAATATGTTTTCGGCGTTCTCGCCCAAGGTGCTGATTTTGGCGTTATGCACCCGTATGCCGCATTCCATGAAAGCCTGCCCGATGCGGGCCAACAGGCCCGGCCGGTCAGCAGCAATAATCTCCAGTAAGGTGTAATCGCTGTTGGCGTCGTCTTCCGCCGTGATTTGCGTGGGCACCTTGAAATGCTTCAATTGTCTCGGTGTCGGACGCGACGGCACACAATGAATAGACTTGGGGTTTTTAATGGCATTGCTGAGCAGATAATGGATTTCTGCAATCCGATTGGCGTCCGTGATGGGCCGGTTGTTTTCATCCAGCACCAGATAGGTGTCCAGGGTGAAATCGTTATCGGAGGTAATAATCCGGGCGTCGACGATATTCAGCCCGAGCCGTGACATGACCGCCGTTGTGATGGCGAAGAAATCGTCGTTTTCTTCGGCGTAGATAAAAATGGCCGTCGTACCGCGGGTGGCTTGTTTGTTGATCAACACCAGCGGCAGACTCTCCGGCGTTGCCTCGGCAATAGCCTGCGTATGCCAGGCGATTTCTTCGGGAACATGCCTTAGAAAATAGTCTTCACCGAAATTTTTCCATATTTGCCGGCAGGTGGATTTTTTGACGCCCTGCCGGCGCAGAATTTCAATGGCTTCTTTCTGCCTTTCGCGCACCCGCACGGCGGCATCGATGGGTTTTGCCAACCCGTGCCGGAAAACATGCTTGGTGCGCAGGTAGAGTTCCAGCAGCAGCCGCGAGCGCCAGGCGGACAACAATTCCGGGTTGGTGGCGCTGATGTCGGCTACGGTCAGCAGGTACAGGTAGTTGAGGGTTTTCTGGTCGCCGACCTTGAGGGCGAATTCGTGGACGATGGCCGGATCACTGATATCCTTGCGTTGAGCCGTCATCGACATCAGCAGGTGGTTGTTGACCAGCCACTTCACAGTCTGAGTGGAACTCTTGCTGAAGCCATGGTTGATACAAAATCGCTCGGCATCGTGCGCCCCCAGCTCGGAATGGTCGCCGCCGCGTCCCTTGGCAATGTCATGGAACAGTGCGGCCACATACAGGATCTCGGGGTGTTCCAGAGTGGGGAATATGTTGGAACAGGTGGGCTGCCAGTTGGCGTGCTCGGGCACCGAGAACCGCCTGACATTGCGGAGCACGAACAACGTATGCAGGTCCACCGTGTAAATATGAAACAGATCGTACTGCATCCGACCGACGATGTTTTCGAATTCCGGCAGATAAGCCGCCAGCACGCCGTAGCGGTTCATGCGCCGCAGTTCGTGACTGACCCCATGGGGTTCTTTCAGAATCGTCATAAACAGGTTACGGCAAACCGGGTTGTCGCGAAATTCCTGGTTGATAAGATGCCGGTGGTTGCGGATCAGGCGAATGGTGCGGGCGCCCACGCCTATTAAATCCGGATGCCGTTCCATGATGAGAAAGGCTTCCAGCAGCGCGGGGGGGGATTCGACGAACACCCTGTTATGCCTGGCTTGCAGGTAGCCGTGTTCGGCCTCGAAGCGTTCATTGATGATTTCGGGCTTTTCATCGTTATCGGGGTATTCGATGGCTTCGTGCAGCAACTGCAACAGCATTTCGTTCAAGCGCTCCAGTTCCGTCACTGTTCGATAGTAATTCTGCATGAACTGCTCGACGGCAAGGTTGGCGTTGTCGTCGTGATAACCGAAGAGCTTGGCCAGTTCGCGTTGCAAATCGAACAGCAGCCTGTCTTCGCGGCGGCCGGCCAGAGTGTGCAGGGCGAAACGGATTTTCCACAGCAGCTCGCGGCCTTTCAGCAGGCTGTCCAGCTCCTGCCGGGTCAGGAAGCCGAGGCTGGTCAGGTCTTCCAGGCGCGCGGCATCGAAGTAACGCTTGGCTACCCAGAATATGGTCTGGATATCGCGCAGACCGCCGGGTCCCTCCTTGATGTTGGGTTCCAGCCGGTAGGCGGTTTCGTCGAACTTGCGGTGGCGCTGTTCCTGTTCGGCCAGCTTGGCCTTAAAAAAGTCTTCCTTCGACCATATCCGGCTTTCGGCAATGACCGACAGCATATGCTCGAACAGCCTTTCCGAGCCGGCCAGCAACCGGGACTCCATCAAGTTTGTGACGACCGTGACATCGACGGCCGCCTCTTTGGCGCAGTCTCCGCAAGTTCTGACGCTGTGGCCGATTTCCAGTTTCAAATCCCAAAGCAGGGTGATAAAGGCTTCGATATCCGCCTGGCGTTTGTCCAGAATATCGCCGTCAACCAGTATCATCAGGTCGATGTCCGATTTCGGATGCAGTTCTCCACGACCGTAGCCACCGACGGCAATCAATGCCGCAGTATCGGGGATATCGCTGAAATACTGGTTCCACAGGTCCACCAGCAACAGATCCATAATCGAAGCACGGGCATGGACAAGCTCGTTGATGGGAACCCCGGATTCGAATGCCTGTGTCAGCGATTCCAGGTTTTCGGCAAGAATTTTCTTATAGGTTTTAAATGATCCCTGCTTGAAGGACTGTGGCAGGGAAGCCAGGTTGGCGGCCGGCATTTGGGGTCGGGGAACAGGGCCGGCTTCTTGACGCTCGCCCGGCGAGACATTTCCGGTATCGGGGTGCTGAGTTTTCATGAGAGGGGTTGTCAGGCTGCAAACGGGAAGGTTTCATCGCCGCGTTTGGTCAATACCTCGACACCGTTGTCGGTGACCAGCACGGTGTGCTCCCATTGGGCGGAAAGACTATGGTCTTTGGTGACTACCGTCCAGTTGTCGGTCAGGAGCTTAACGTGACGTTTGCCGGCGTTCACCATCGGCTCGATGGTGAACGTCATGCCCGCTTCCAGTGCCAGGCCGGTTCCAGGAATCCCGTAGTGAAGTATCTGGGGCTCTTCATGGAAGATTTTACCGATTCCATGGCCGCAATATTCGCGGACAATCGAGTAATTGTGACTTTCCGCGTACTGTTGAATGGCGTGGCCGATATCGCCCAGGCGTGTTCCCGGGCGAACCATTTCGATCCCCTTCAGCAGGCACTCCCGGGTTACCCGGCACAATCGCTCGGCCTGTACGGAGGGTTTGCCGACGAAAAACATCTTGCTGGTGTCGCCGTGATACCCGTCCTTGATCACCGTCACGTCGATATTGACTATATCGCCGTTTTTGAGCACCCGATCACCGGGGATTCCATGGCAAACCTGATGATTAACGGAGGTGCAAATGGATTTGGGGAATCCCCGATAATTCAAAGGTGCCGGAATCGCCCGGAGCTCGTTGACAATGTAGTTGTGGCAGATAGTGTTCAATTCATCCGTGGTGATACCGGGGATTACATAAGGTTCGATCATTTGCAGTACGTCGGCGGCAAGACAGCCGGCGATGCGCATTTTCTCTATTTCATCCGCGGTTTTGATGCTGACAGGCATTGGATTTTGCACAAATTTGGGTCGATTTGAGGCGTTGATCGCATCTGACGGGCTGAGAAGGGTTCTGGCAATCGTTCAGGACAAGCCCGACAGCGTACCCGAGAAGTCCGACAATATCCACAAGATCAACCGTTTAGGATTGTTAGCCTGCCCTGATTATGGTATAAAGCGCGCGCACTTTGTGCAATGCAATTTATTGGAAATCCCGAATTTCTCGGGTCAGGCCGGCCGGAAAGATGCGCGGCCGCCTGGCAAGCCACATTGATGGCTTGCAGTTAAAGCGTACCGCTGATTGTTTAAATCACCGGTCCCTTAAATCCGCACACATACCGACACTTGCGGTGGGGTGCCTTCCTCGGAGGGTCGTCGCAGGGGGTATGTGGAGGCTTAACCCAAGAGACTGCAAACGCTGCCCGAAAAAGGGCCGTGTAGTCTCGCTAAACAGGAGATCCGCCACATGGCAAATGTAACCATGCGCCAGATGCTGGAAGCTGGCGTGCACTTTGGGCATCAGACCCGCTACTGGAATCCGAAGATGAAGGCTTATATCTTCGGTGAACGCAACAAGATCCATATTATCAACCTCGAGAAAAGCGTTCCGCTTCTGAACGACGCCGTTAATTTTCTGTCCCGTATGGCGTCGCGTAACGGCAAGATATTGTTTGTCGGCACCAAACGGGCGGCCCGGGACGTTATTCAGCAGGAAGCCCAGCGTTGCGGCATGCCTTATGTCAACCACCGTTGGCTGGGCGGCATGCTCACCAATTTCAATACGGTTAAACAGTCCATCAAGCGCTTAAAGGAAATCGAGGCCATGTTTGCCGACGGCTCGGCCGAGCGCTTGAACAAAAAAGAGGTGTTGGGATTGCGCCGCGAAGCGGAGAAGCTGGAGCGCAGTCTGGGCGGAATCAAAGAGATGGAAAGGTTGCCCGACGTGTTGTTCGTCATTGACGTCGGTCACGAGAAAATTGCCGTAAAAGAAGCGGTGAAACTGGGGATTCCGGTAGTGGCCGTGGTTGATACCAACAACCCGGTCGACGGGGTCGATTACATTATCCCCGGCAATGACGATGCGATTCGCGCTATTCAGTTGTACGCCACCGCCGTCGCTGATGCCATTCTCGAAGGCAAGCAAAGTGCCCAACTTGAGAAGCCGGAGGTCAACTTTGAAAAGACTGCGGACAGTGGCTCCGGCAGAGCCAAGGCCAAAGTCAAGAAAAAAACTGCTGTCGACACCGGCGACGAGGCCGTGAATAACGAAGCGGCCGGTGAAGCCGAATCCGCCGGCGAGACCGCGGTCGAGGAGTCTTCGGATGAGGACGTCGATGCTGGTGATTCCACGGTGGAGGCTGATGCGGCCGATACCGGCTCGACCGACAGCGAAGCCGCCAAAAACAAAGTGACCAAGAAGAAAGTGGTCAAGAAAAAGGTCGCCAAGAAAACGGCGGCGAAAAAGACCGCGAGCAAGAAGACGGCATCAAAAGACGCCGATGGCAAGGAATGATTGTGGTCCGGTGTTGTCGATTGTCTATTCTTGGTGATTAAATGAAACGAATTGAATTGAGGTAACAGCATGCAAATTACCGCTGCGATGGTGAAAGAACTGCGCGAACTGACCGGCGCGGGTATGATGGAGTGTAAAAAGGCGCTGACCGAAGCGGATGGGGATACCCAGGCCGCCATTGAATGGATGCGTAAAAACGGATTGGCCAAGGCCGACAAAAAAGCCGGGCGCATTGCTGCCGAAGGCGTAATCGGTCTTCGGATTGCCGTGGATGAAAAGAGCGCCTGCCTGGTGGAAATCAACAGCGAAACCGATTTCGTCGCCCGTGGCGATGACTTTACCGCTTTCGTCGAGCAAGTGACCACTCGCATTTTGGAAGAGTCACCCGCGGATCTTGAGGCCTTGCAAGCGTTAGTTTATCAGCAAGGGGGCAATTCAACCGTTGAAGAGCGCCGCAAGGAACTGATCTCCAAGATTGGTGAAAATATTCAGATTCGTCGGTTTGCCAGAGTTGATTCTTCCGGCGTAATAGGTGCTTATTCGCACGGCGGACGTATCGGTGTGTTGGTCGACATGAAGGGTGGTGATTCCGAACTGGCCAAAAATGTTGCCATGCATATTGCCGCCAGCCGGCCGGTATGTATCTCAGAGGACGATATGCCGGCCGAGCATCTGGCCAAGGAGAAGGAGATTCTGCTGGCACAGGCCAAGCAGAGCGGCAAACCGGATGACATTGCCGAGAAGATGGTTGTCGGCCGGTTGAAAAAGTACCTGTCGGAAGTCACACTGCTGGGCCAGCCCTTTGTCAAGGATCCGGACCAGAGTATTGGTAAATTGCTCAAATCCGCCTCCGCGGAGGTGAAGGCGTTCTATCGTTTCGAAGTCGGCGAAGGCATTGAGAAGAAAGAGGATAATTTTGCCGAGGAGGTCATGGCGCAGGTTAAGGCCGGCTAGTAAACTTAAATATGAACATAAACGCGGCTTCGGGCCGCGTTTTTGTATACATGAGAGTTTTTTAATCAATCACCAACGGCTCACGTGGATATGTCTGGAAAACCGATTTACAAACGTGTTTTGCTCAAACTCAGCGGTGAGGCGTTAATGGGTGATTGCGCTTACGGTATCGATCCTGAGGTCATCAAGCGTATTGCCGAAGATATTCGAACACTTAACGCCATGGGCGTCGAAGTGGCGATTGTCATTGGAGGCGGAAATATTTTTCGTGGCGCGGGCCTCGCGGAGGCCGGCATGGATCGCGTTACCGGCGATCACATGGGCATGTTGGCCACTGTAATCAATTCCCTGGCGCTTCAGGACGCAATTGAGCGTGTGGGCGGGTTTTGCCGGGTGATGTCGGCGATAAAAATCAACCAGGTTTGCGAAGATTACATAAGGCGGCGCGCCATCAGGCACCTGGAGAAAGGCCGGGTTGTCATTTTTGCCGCCGGTACCGGCAATCCTTTTTTTACCACCGACTCGGCCGCCAGTCTTCGCGCGATAGAAATTTGCGCGGACCTGATGCTGAAGGCCACCAAGGTTGATGGTGTGTACGACTCGGATCCCATGAAAAATCCGAACGCCAGAAAATACACGAAGCTGACTTACGATGAAGCGATTACATCAAAGCTGGCGGTGATGGATACAACGGCAATGGTGATGTGCAGGGACAACAATGTGCCCATCCGAGTGTTTGATATGAACCGACCCGGTGCGTTGATTGAGATAATCAAAGGTGGGCAAATCGGCACGGTGGTTGAACGAGGTGAAGCATGATTAACGATATCAAGAAGGATGCTGAGAAAAGAATGCAGCGCTCCATAGAGGCGTTGATCCATGAGCTGTCGCGCATGCGTACCGGGAGGGCCAGTACCGGCCTGTTGGATCATATCAACGTCGAATATTACGGCAGCACGATGCCCATTAAGCAGGTGGCGAATGTGGTTGTGGAGGATGCAAGAACTTTGAGTATTACGCCATGGGAAAAGCAAATGATTCCCGTGATTGAAAAAGCGATCATGACCGCCGAACTCGGGTTGAACCCGGTAACGGCCGGCTCCGTTATTCGAGTGCCGATGCCGCCGTTGACCGAGGAGCGTCGTCGGGAGTTTGTGCGCCTCGTCAAGCAGGAAGGGGAAAACGCGCGGGTGGCGGTGCGTAATATACGCCGTGATGCCAATTCGGATCTTAAACAGCTGTTGAAAGACAAGGAAATCACCGAAGACGAGGATCGCCGTGCGCAGGATGCGATTCAGAAATTGACGGACAAATATATAGAAGAAATTGAAGTGATTCTGGAGAAAAAAGAAAAGGACATCATGGAAGTCTGAGAGTGTCGAAACCGGAATCCCCTGTGTCAGGATAGTTGTCGAAAAGTGAAAGAGACGGTTAAACATCTCGCCATTATCATGGATGGCAACGGTCGCTGGGCTAAAAGTCACGGTTTGCCGCGTGGAGCGGGGCACAAGGCCGGGATCAAGGCGGTGCATGAGGTTTTGCGAGGCTGCGAAGAGCACCACATTCCTCATTTAACATTGTTTGCCTTCAGCAGTGAAAACTGGCGACGGCCCAAAAGTGAAGTCAGCTTTTTGATGGAACTGTTCGTTTCCACTTTGCAAAAGGAACTCGATGAGCTCGTTGAAAAAGGCATCAGATTAAGATTTATCGGCGATGTGAGCGCTTTTGAAGCAGACCTGCGACACCGTATTCTCTTGGCTGAGTCCAAGACATGCGATAACGGCAAGTTGTTTTTGAATATTGCCGTCAATTACGGCGGGAGATGGGATATCGCGCAGGCGGCCGCCCGGCTGGCCAGGGATGTTGCCGAGGGCAGGGTTGATCCGGAAAAAATCGATGCGGATAAGTTTGGCCAGTATGTCTGTCTGGCGGATATGCCGGAACCGGATCTGTTGATTCGCACAGGCGGGGAGTTCCGTATCAGCAATTTCTTAAACTGGCAGCTTGCCTATACCGAACTTTATTTTACTTCCTGCTTGTGGCCTGATTTCGATCAGGAGGAGTTGAAGAAAGCGGTAGACTGGTACGATGGGCGGCAGCGACGCTTTGGCAAGACTCCCGAGCAGATTGCCGCGGTCGGATCGCCAAAAATCAATCATGCTTAAACTTCGCGTGGTAACGATTGTTGTTCTGGCGCCCTTGGCAGTCGCCGCTATTTTGTGGTTGCCCAATGATTTGTTTTCATACCTCCTGATGATTTTCTTCGCGGTGGGTGCTTATGAATGGGGGCGGCTTGCCGGATTCCCCGGTGCTCTGTCGCTGGTCGTGCTGATCGGCTTTTTGCTGATTGTAAACAGTCTTCAACAGTACCTGCATTTGCAAAGCTGGATATACTGGTTGGCAGCAGGTT
>DASVCP010000352.1:0-7051 GCA_036381555.1 Gammaproteobacteria bacterium | reverse complement strand
ATTACCTCCAACCCGGGTGTTGGCGTGGTCGAGGCCGGCTGGCACTGCGGCGCGCAGCCCGGCGGCGACGGCTGTTGCTCGGGTCCGTCGGAATGCGGCGACTACTGCGCCAAGCCCAATCCGGGTTGCGACGCGGGTTGTAGCATCGACAAGGACAAGCCGTTGCCGGGGGATCAGCAAACCCCAGGCAATTGTCAGCTTGCCACCTGTGGAGGCAGCAAAGACGACAACGGCGATGCTCCTGAGGATGAAGAGGGAGATTGTAAAAAATCTGTTTGTAACAATGGGTCGCCTGATCTTGAAAATGCAAGTGATCCCCCTGACGACTGCCACAAATGTGAAGAAGGTAACGCTGTACCAAAGGAAGACGGTGGAAGTTGTGAAGATGGTTGCGGATCGTGCGTGGATGGGAATTGCGAAATTACTGATCCCTCAAAACCCAAGCAAACGCAAACAGCAGGGGATTGCAAAACGGATTTGTGTGATGGTTCCTGTTTGCCAGATCCTTCTGACGCGCCTAATGATACATGCAAGACATGCCTTGGTTGCAACGTTGTAGATGTTCCTCCGCCAGAACAGCCGGGAGGATGTTATGAGTATAATTCTAATATCTGTCAGTGGGAGCCAAAGACGCCGCCGGCATGTAATAGTGCTTGCCAAATTCTTGACGAGGATAGTTGCGAGTGCGTGCCAAATCCGGATGTGCCGGAAGGAACATCTTATGGATTGTGTACCGAATGTGGGCCAAACGGTCAGCCTGTTGCCAAGACCAGCGGCCAATGCATTCCTTCGCTATGTATGATTGGTGACTGCAGTGAAAGTGGGTGCGTAAATGCCCGTCCGGCGCCTGCGGGAACTAATGTAAGTTTATGCAAAGTTTGCGACGGGAATGGAGGAGTTGTAGATAGAGATCCTTTGCCAAGCTTTTGCGAAGACGACCCATGCGAGGGCTTCAATGAGCCTTGCAAACAATGTACGGTTGTTAACGGAAGTGCCGTAATTACAAACGTTGATGGTCCGGTTCCAGGTAATAGCTGTGCCTTATGCAGTGGCGGAAGTATTGTTAATAACCCATCCGGATCATGTTCTGATGGTAACCAATGTACCGTTAATGATCGATGTGTGAATGCGGCTTGCCAGGGGGGCGATTTTGATCCTTCGGTGCCAGGGTGTGAGGAAGAGTCAAGTGAAGTAACTGTTCGGTTGACAATGTTTATTCCAATTGATCATGTTGTTGCTGATATGGTTCTAAGTCCGGATCAAGTGTTCACTGGCGATAATCGGACTTTTACCGGCAATGGGGCAACATATTATGACCAGCTTGGAGAGCGGGAGCCAAGGCCTGGCGCGGATCCTGATAATCCCACCTATAGAATTGCTCAGGAATTTGTATACAGGTCTGATACGCGGCAACTAGTTACGGCTAAGAAAAAGAATTTATCCGGAACAACTCAATTATTTGATGTTGAGACTTCTATGACCGGCTCGGAGTCCTGTTATAGAAAGAATTGTCCTGAGTGCGAAAATATGGTGTTTGTACTTCCTTTGTTAGGGCTGCAAATTATTCCATCTCATATAGAGGGAGAATGCATCTCTCAGGCGGCTCGGGGAGATAGTTTGGCCGGTGGAATAGGTAATGATGAATTTAGAATGATCGATGCGGAGCCGGCAGATGTAAGTTCGATGAGTATTTCGTTGGTTGAGTCCGATGAAAGAATGGCCAAATTTAGAATGGCTGGAAATCCGGCTAATGCTGTAGTTCCTTTGCCATTAGTGGATGGTTATCTGCCCAATGGGGCGGTGCCTTCAATTACATGGGATTTCTTTTTGACAATTGGCTTTGATGGCCAGGGAAGGCCTACATCGTGGCATATCCAGGGAGCAGGAGTACTCGATGAGGCAATTGATCCTTTCCCTGGGTATGAGTTGGAGATTAATAAGCAAGTAATATATCAACGAGATCCGCTCTCGGAAGGTAATACGCCTTTAGGTCTGAGTGCGCTACCTGGTTTTAGGGTTTCAATTGATGAAGGTGGCAATTTGTAATGGGTTTTAGGTGGAAATATTTTTTTATAGCCCTGTTTCTATTGGCTGGTTTTGTGTTGCTGATTGTGAACCTGTTTCAGGTCATTGAAAAAAAATCAGGTGGAGATGCGCCATTCTCCGATTTCTCGAGTGAGAAGCCAGTAAAAGCCTTAGGCGAGGCTAAGTCGAGCAATAACCGCGCAGACCAAACATCCCGTTCCAACTCAGATTTGCTGGCTAAATATGCCGGTTTATACGCGCAGGAAACTATTGATATTCAAGAAAACGTTGATCTTTTGGATCAGGGATTAGTTAGCGACAATGAGCTGGCGAAGTTTTATGCGGTGAGTATTCTTCGTAAAGCTGCCTTATCAGATAAGCGGACGGTTTCGGAATATTTAGAAGAAAAAACCAGGAAGGATGCTGTATACAAAGCGTTAAATGCTGAAGAGTTTGATACCAGGGTGAGTGCCTTTGGTTTGTTGGCTTCAGTTGATATTTCAGATCCGAATACGGTTGCTGAGCTTGCGTCCGCTCTTAAGAACGAAAATGAAAAGCAATTGGAGATGGTGCGCGAGTTGGGGGCGAAAAAGGGGGATTTGAAAAAGGAATTAAAATTAGCTTTGGTAAATGAAATTTTGGCCTTTAAGGCTGGCGGTTCTCAGGCGGGCGCCGTGGTAGAAATGATCTTTCTGCTGAGTCAAGTTGAGGCTGAAGGTGGGGAGAATTCAATTTTTCCTCATGTTTGCGAGCTTTACAAAGCTCAGTTTTATGAGTCTCCGGTAATGTTGAGGTCGTTTGAGAATTTTGGACGCTCGGCCGCGAGTTGTGTTGGTGCCCTGAGAGAGGTAGCTGATGGCTTGAAAAATGGGTCAGTTAAGCTTAAGCAGCCACAACATAAGGATTGGTTGATAGGCAAAACGCACTCGGTGTTAGGGCAGTTGGAAAAGGGGTGATTTTTGCTCATGAATAAGCGCAGTTTAAAAGTTTTTATTATCGTATTCTGTTTTTTGTCTGCTTGTGATTCAAGGGAGGCATCTACCCAGAATCAGAATTCTGGTGATTGGGTAAATGAAGAAATACTTAAACAGCTTTCCGCATTACGAGAGGACAATATCGCCATACGAAACGAACTGAAATCGATCAACGAAAAGCTATCGCAACTCGAGAAAAAGCCTGTGGCCGGCGGCGGTCGGCCTTCGGCTCCCGAAACAATTGATTTTGATTCCAAGCGTGCGCTGGGCGATAAAAAGGCAAAAGTCGCGATCATTGAATACACCGATTACCAATGCCCGTTTTGTGCTCGTCACGCTAAAAACGTATTTCCGCAGATTAAAGAAAACCTGATTGAAACAGGCAAAGCACGCTACCAGGTGGCCGATTACCCGCTAAGCTTTCACGCGGCAGCCAAACTGGCGGCGGTGGCGGTCAGCTGCGCCGGTAAACACGGCGTGGAGGAGTACTGGGCCATGCATGATGCGTTATTTGCTAACACGGGCGATCTCGGTGAGGCTTTGTATCTGCGGGAGGCGGAGGCATTGGGGATAGACAGCAAAGTCTTTTCAACCTGCCTGAACGATCCCGAAAACGGCAAAGCCGTCGATCGCAGCGTTGCCTACGGCAACAAGATCGGCGTGTCGGGTACGCCGAAGTTTTTTATTGGCCGGATAGAGGGCGATACGATTACTGATATATCAACCATCAGTGGCGCTCAGTCGTACGGTGTTTTCGAGGCGACGGTGAGCAAGCTGCTAAACGAAGGTTAAAGAATAATGGATAACGGGCTGAGGAAATCGATGATGCTTAGAGTAGTGATCCTGATCGCGGGATTGGCGTTGTCTGTGGGCACAGCCGCCCAGCCTCAGCCTCAGAACCTGAAACTCGATGAAACCTGCCAGATCAGTATTCTGAACAGGACCGTGCAGGCGGGCGAAAACGGCCGGTTTGCTTTGCCCAACGTGCCCTCGTTCATGGGGCAGGTGAGGGCGCGGGCGACATGTATTCGCGACGGCGCGGTGATTTCGGGCGAGTCCGATTATTTTGACGTGATCAATAATGGTGTAGCCAGCGTAGGACCCATACAGCTCGGAACGGAGGTTACCCCCGTCAGGCTGACGGTGGCGAATGCCGTGCCCGTGGTGTTGCAAGGTGAAGGCGATACTGAAGCGTTATCAGTGACGGCGATTTACAGTGACGGCTCTTCGAAAGATGTAACACTCAGGGCCAGTGGCATCAACTACCTGGCTTCATCCCCGGGCGTGCTGACCGTGAGCGGTAACGGATTGATTACGGCCGTCTCGAGCGGCGCCAGCCTTATTACCCTGCGCAAAGACGGTGTGACGGCGATTGTGCGGGTGATCGTTTCCGGCGGGGGCGATATCGATGGTGACGGATTACCGGACGATTTTGAGATGCAGAACGGTCTGAATCCGAACGATCCGGTCGATGCGGCCGAAGACCAGGACGGCGACGGCTTGAGCGCGCTCGAGGAATTTAATTTGGGAACGGATGTTAACAGTGCCGACAGCGACACAGACGGTATTGACGACGGCGAGGAAATTATCGCCGGTGAAGACGGCTTTGTTACCAATCCCTTGTTACGTGACAGCGACGGCGACGGTGTTGCGGATGGTTTGGAACTGGATCTGACAACAGATCCGACGGATCCGAACAGTGTCAATTATGAAACCTTGCTGGTGTCGTTGGAAGTGACGCCGAATACCGGCGTGCTTTTCTATAACGTCATCGACGGCGAGACAAGTTTGCGTTTGTCGGTGACGGGTACCTTGATCGATGGCACCGAAGTTAATTTGACATCCACTGTTCGCGGCACGAGTTACAGTTCGAGCGACTTGACCATAGCGAGTTTCGGTGCGGTGCCCGGTGAAGTGTTTGCGGGCGTTGATGGCATTGCCGAGATTACCGCGACCAATGCCGCGATTTCGGCCGCCGCGCAGATTACCGTGGTGACTTTTGCCCCGCAGCCTCTGGCTTTCCTGGATCTGCCGACGTCTACGACTCATGACATCAGCCTGCAGGGAGCGTATGCCTACGTCGGCAGCGACCAGGGGGTCCATGTGATCAGCCTGTCGGAACCCGGCGCACCGAGCCTGGCCGGCTCTCTGGCGCTGGGTGAAGTTGAGGCCGTGGTTGCCTCGGGAGATTATGTCTACGCGTTGACGGCGGACAACAGGCTTGTTGTGACGGGCGCCATACCGGAAACGCTTTCCCAGATCGGCAGCGTTCAGACAGGTGATCCCGATGTCAAAGCGTTGGATGTCATAGACGGATATGCTTATATCGGCGGGGCTGCCGGGTTAACGGTGGTTGATCTGTCCAATCCTGCCGCGCCTTTTGTTGTTCGAAATACCTCGTTGGGAGCGGCTGTTACGGCTCTTTCGGCGGACGGAGACAAGCTCGGGGCTTTGTTGGGTGAAGAATTTGTGGTGTTGGGCATCGCCAACCGGCAATCGCCGGTTGAAGAAGGGCGGGTTACTGTGCCAAGTGCTCTCCGCCTCGACCTGAAAGGCAATTATGCGTATATGGCAGCTGACGGCGTTGGTTTTCCCGTCGTCGATTTTACCGATCCTGTCGCGCCCGTTGTTATCGACGACGGCGATAACAGAAGTTTTGTGCCCAGGGATGTCGTCGTAACCGATAACCATGCTTTTTATGCCGACCAGGTTTTTCCCAATGCTATTCCTTATGTGAACATCAGGATTCCGGATAGTCCCATTTATCAGGGAATCATCGATATGTCGGGATTTGGTCGCGGGAATTGCAGCCGGGTGGATGCAGACGATAAGTATGTTATTTGCATTGCCCGGGCCCGTTTTTATATCGCTCAGTATAGGCAGGTTCAGGACATCTCCGGTATTGCACCGACTGTCACCTGGGAGACGCCTGTACCCGGAAACGAATTATTCCAGGGCAGGCCGTATCGAATCCGTGCAACGGCCGAAGACGATATACGCACGGTGCAGGTCAACTTCTATGCAAATGGAGAGTTGGTTCATACCGACGCCGTTCCGCCTTATGAGTTTGTTTTTAAAATTCCCGGCGACGTTTCCAGCATGACTTTTCGCGCGGAAGCGTTGGATTTGGCAAGCAATCTTGGTTCTTCGGGAGATATTGATTTTACAGTCAATCCCCTGTCTGTAATCGATGAAGTATGGGACGGTGAAGTTATTGATTTCTTCGACGAGGACTTGTTGGCTTCGAGCATTTCAATGAACGATGCCACATTCGTGTCCGAGCATCGCCTGACCAGTACGGGAGATTTTCTGGTTACCGGAAATTCTTCAATAGTTACACGGAAATTAACAGTTGAAGGCAACCTGATCATCGATGGCGGCACGCTGATTGTTAACAGCCAAGAAGGTATAGACGTTTTAGGCGATGTTCGTTTGGTTAACGGTGGTACGTTGACTGTACCTGGTGCCAGCAGCGGGACTAAAACAGTATATCCGTTGCAACTGAATATCGCCGGGCGGTTGGATATCGGAGCCAACTCGGCAATTGATGTAACCGGCAAAGGGTATCCGGCGCGTCAGATCAGCGGGCCGGATTGGAGCGGTAACGCAAGGTACGGTTGCCATGGTGGAGCGAGAACCCGGGATTTTAACAGTGACTGTGTCTATGGACGCTACCAGCGGGCCCGCTTTGCGGGGAGTTCCGGTCATGAGTCGGGCGGCGACACGGCGCACGGCGGTGGTATCGTCGAAATCAATGCAGGCTCGGTCGAAGTTGACGGTTCCATACGGGCGAACGGCGAACCGGGGCATAGCAGTTATGGCGGCGGAGCCGGCGGATCTGTGCACATTGAAACGGCAATGCTGATGGGCGCCGGTTCGATAGAAGTCAGCGGCGGCCGCGGCGGTACTCACCATGCCGGTGGCGGTCGTATCAGTTTATATGTGGCAGACATGAACCCGTTCACCGGCAACATGGTAACCGGCGCCAGTGAAGCGGGTTCCGGCACGACATTTATCAAGTTGCCGGGTGATTCTTATGGTCATCTCATTAT
>DASVCP010000351.1:0-2945 GCA_036381555.1 Gammaproteobacteria bacterium | reverse complement strand
GGCGCTTTGGACACAGGTCCGTGCGGGTCAGTCGAACATTCTGCTGGCGGGGTTGCTCGGCGGCGCGGCGGTGCTGGCCGTGCTTGCGTGGATGATTGTCAGGTATTCCATCCGGCTTCCGTTGAAACGGTTCTTCTCCATAACCGTTTACGTGCTGCTGGTGCTGTCCTTCGTGCTGATGGGCAAGGCCGTCATCGCGTTACAGGAAGCCGGTTTCATCGGCGTCACACCTTTCCCATTGCACCTTACGCTTGAATGGTTCGGCATTTATCCCACCTGGGAAGGCATCGGCGCTCAGGCACTGGTGCTACTGCTTTCACTGACCATGCTATTTCTCCCCAACGCAACCGCTGCAAACAGAACCTCTTTATCCGGGCAGTCATAGGATTTTCTTCCGCTCCGTCTGGCACAGTCAATGCATCGTATGGCGGAATAACTTCGTGGGAACTATCGGCTGCGTGGATCAAGGAGGACTTTATGTATTTCCCGGTATTCGTACACATATTTTTTGTCCTGGCAGGCATGTTCGGGTTTGCCGCCGGGGTTCACGCCCAGAACAAGCAAGGGCCACTACCCAAGACTGTCTCGTCCAGTATCGGAGAGATTAAGGTCGAGCAGTTGGCAACACTGGAATATCCGTGGGGCATGGCGTTGCTGCCGGACGGCAGGATACTGATTACTGAAAAACCCGGGCATCTCCGCATTTGGGAAAACGGCCGGTTGTCGAAGCCGGTACGCGGTGTGCCGGATGTGGTTTACCGCGGCAAGGATGACCAGGGCGGCCTGCTCGATGTCGAGATCGATCCGGACTTCAAGCGCAATCGCTACGTGTATCTCTCCTATGTCGAGGCTGCGGAGCAGCAGTCGGACGCGCTTCGTAATACCGACGATTTCCGTTTTGGTCCGATGGATCCGGCAGATAGCATCATCCGCGGCGGGGTGGTGGCGCGCGCGCGGCTGGACGGTGACCGGTTGCGCGATGTTGAGGTCATCTGGCGGCAGGAACCCAAAACCGTCGGCCGCGGTCACTTCGGCAATCGCCTTGTCTTTACCCGCGACGGCAAGTTGTTCATCACCTCCGGCGACCGCATGCGGTTCGAGCCGGCGCAGAGCCTTAACTCGAATCTCGGCAAAGTGTTGCGCATCAACTCTGACGGGTCGATTCCCAAGGACAATCCGTTCGCAGGCAAAAAAGACGCGCGCGGCGATATCTGGAGCTACGGCCATCGCAACATCCTGGCCGCGGCCGTCGACCCGTCTTCAGGGCAATTGTGGACATTGGAAATGGGTCCCTTAGGCGGTGACGAACTCAACCTGATCGGCAAGGGAAGCAATTACGGCTGGCCGCTGGTCAGCAACGGCGATCATTACGGGCGCGATTTCGTGCATGCCCAACTGACGTCGATTCCCGGCCACCTCACCAGCAAGGAATATCAGCCGCCGGTACGATCCTGGACGCCGGTTATCTCGCCTTCCGGCGCAACCTTCTATACCGGTGAACTGTTCCTGGGATGGAACGGCAACCTGCTAGCGGGCGGTTTATCGTCACAGGCGCTGGTGCGGCTGAAACTGGACGGCGAACGGGTGGCGATTGAAGAACGGATCGACATGCAACGTCGCGTTCGCGACGTGCTGCAAACACCCGACGGCGCGATTCTTCTCATTGTCGATGACGCCAAGGGGGATCTGTTGCGGTTGACGCCCGCGGAAACGCGGTAACCCGAAAGACACAGGCGAGTAAAGACCATGAGCGATCATCCCGACAAACGGGACTTTCCCGTGGATCGGGTACGCCGCTATCTGGAGCCCGGACCGATCGTGCTGGTTTCGTCGAAATGGCAAGACCGGACAAATATCATGACGATGGGCTGGCACACGATGATGGAGTTCACACCCGCGCTGGTCGGCTGCGTGATCTCGGCGGGCAATCACAGTTTCGGCATGATCCGCAACAGCGGCGAGTGCGTCATCAACCTGCCGACAACCGCGCTAACCGATACCGTCGTTAAAATCGGTAACACCAGCGGCGCCGAAATCGACAAGTTCAGCGAGTTCGGATTGACGGCCGGGAAGGGCAGTGAAGTCAATGCTCCGCTGATCCTCGAATGTCATGCCAACTTCGAGTGCCTGTTATACGATGACGCGTTGATCGATGAGTACAATTTTTTTATTTTCAACGTCGTTAAAGCGCATGTTGCTCCCGAACCGGACTATCCTGAAACATTGCATTACACCGGCGACGGCGCGTTCATGATTGCGGGAAGGACTGTTGACCGAAGACCACTGTTCAGGCCGGATATGTTGTAAACTTGGTTCGCCACTGTCACCGTGGTTATCCTGTGAAAATAACTCCGGTAAATGCCTCTGGATTGCATAATGTCACAAAAAAAATCCAATCATATGCGCGGCGGCGCGCTGTTTCTTGACCTGGCGACCCTGGCTCCGGGTGACCTGGTGTTGAGCGGACTCGAAAGGGTGGCCACGCCGCTGCATTGCTTCCAACTAACGGCCGCCGCCGAACTTGCCACAAGAAATATCGATGCCTGGTGCGCCATCAGCAACAAGGTCTATCTCGGCAGGGAATTTTTCGACGCGCGGCCGGCGATGCGTCTGGTCTGCATCGCCGCTACCGGCACAAACAATGTCGACCTCGAGGCCGCCGCCGATCACGGCGTCGCCGTGGTGAACTGCCGTGATTATTGCACCGACAGTCTCGCCCAGCACACGCTCATGCTGATCCTGGCGCTGGTTCGCAGTCTGCCGCAATATCAGGCCGACGTGGCGGCCGACGCCTGGAGCCGCTCGTCCATGTTCTGTTTACTGGATCACCCGGTGCGCGAAATCGGCGGTTTGCGCCTGGGCATTGTCGGGTACGGCACCATCGGCCGGCAGGTGAAAAGCCTGGCCGCCGCGGTCGGTATGGAGGTGCGGATATCCGAAAGGCC
>DASVCP010000350.1:0-3265 GCA_036381555.1 Gammaproteobacteria bacterium | reverse complement strand
CTGATGAGCCTCGGAATCTTCTTGGCTATAAAAAACATGTGGTTGCCGGCCATCGCGGGCACTTGAGCAATTTTTACTGAGAAATGAATATTGAATTCCAACTTTTGAGAAAACTGAAACATGGTTAATATTGAATCGATTTTTTTGGTTACGCATATCGCCGGAGGAATCCTGGCGATACCCTCCGGTTTCGCCGCGCTGTTTCTCCGGAAAGGCAGCCGTCCGCACCGCTCGGCCGGCAATTTGTTCGCCGTTTCAATGGTGATTATGGCGATTGGCGCGTCCTGGTTGGGGTATATTCACGATGATATCAACGACGTAATAAGCGGCTTCATGACAATTTACTTCGTCGCAACCGCCTGGATGACCGTCAGGCGGAAAGAAAAAGAAACCGGGACATTTGAAAAAGCCGCATTGGTTGCCGTGCTGGCCGGCTTTGCCGCCACACTGTTCTTTGCGCAGGGTCCGGCCAACTACATCGCCGCCGCCATCATGGGCTTTGCCGCCGCCCTGGATCTGAACGCCATCCTCCGCGGCGGACTTTCCCGCAAACACCGGCTTGCGCGCCATCTCTGGCGCATGTGCCTGGCGATGTTTATCGCGGTCGGCTCCTTTTTCCTTGGCCAGATGCAGGTATTTCCGGAACCGATCCGGGAAATCCATATTCTTTCCGTACCCGTGGTTGCGGTGCCGGCACTGATGGTTTACTGGCTGATCCGCGTCCTGTTTACCGATTGGCCTAAAAAAACACCTAAGACACTCCGCACCTCTCCAGTCAATTTTAAACCGACATAAGGATTATCAGATGACCAATTCCGGACAATCCAGAATAGACGCCGTCGACGCCCTGCGAGGCTTCGCACTGGCCGGCGTGGGCCTGGTTCACATGATCGAGCAGTACACGGGCGCGCCGCTTACCGAGCCGGTCGTGCAAACCGCCACCGCCGGCATGCTCGACAAGATACTGTTCGGTATCGACCAAGCGTTGATGGTCGGAAAGTTTTATTTACTTTTTTCACTGCTGTTCGGCCTGAGTTTCTTCCTGCAGATTGACAAACCTTCGCGTAATGGCGAACCGTTTCACGGCCGGTTTGCCTGGCGCCTGGCCATCCTGTTCATCTTCGGCTATCTCCATCACCTGTTTTACCGTGCCGACATTCTGATGTTGTACGCGGTGTTGGGCCTTTTATTGCTGCCGTTGCACCGCCTGTCGACGCGAACGCTGATGATTATTGCAATCGCAATGTTTATCGGACTCGGGCGTTTCATCAGCTTCGGCCTGCTCGGCGATGCCCTGCCATTGTCGCAGGCGGGCGATCCGGAAAACATCGCCTATTTTGAAGTATTGAAAAACGGCTCGTTGTGGGATGTGTTTGCGATTAATAATATCGGCGGATTCGAAAACCTGATTCCGTTTCTGTTCGGTATTACCGGCCGCGGCTACGTGACATTCGGCCTGTTCCTGGTCGGTATCTGTCTGGGCAGATCGGGATTTTTTAAAAATCCCGGTGCCTGCAGGCCGCTAATCAAAAAAGTCCTTTGGTGGGGCTTGGGCTTGAGCGTGCTGAACTTGGCGTTAACGTTCGCCTTTTTTTCACAGGCGGAACAGCCGCCCACTTTATCAACCTGGATCGAAGCGGTTGCCCTGACCTTTTACGATCTGTTTAACCTGTCGGTGGGCGCGGTTTTTTCATGTTTGTTCCTGTTGGCCGTACTGGGAGCAAAAGGCCAGGCCCTGTTACGTACCTTCGCGCCCTACGGCCGCATGGCGCTCAGCAACTATTTATTGCAAAGCCTGATCGGCACCCTGCTGTTTTATGGTTGGGGGTTCGGCCTGATCGGCGAGTGGCCCGTACGTTACATGTTCCTGGCGGGTATCGTTATCGCCGCGGCACAAATTGTACTCAGCCGCATATGGCTGAAACACTGCCACTATGGTCCTTGCGAGTGGTTGTGGCGGACATTAACCTTACGTCAACGCGTGAAACTCCGCCGGCAAGAGCAAACCGCCGCAGTGACAAACCCGGCGACAGAATAAGCGCTCTCATGATCAATCCGGGAAAAACCACGCCGCCTCCCGTTAATATCCAGTCTCTGCGCTCGAGCGGGATGGACCGGCCGCTTGAGAAAAAGCGCCTGTCGCGAAAACTTCTTGCAATGATGGGCACCGGGCTCATGCTGCTCGTCGTCGGCTATCTGTTTACCGGCAATGTGTTCATGGGCCGTACGTTACAAGTCGCGAAGGACCGACTCAGCATCGCCAAAGTGACCGGCGGCACATTCGAGGATTTTATTCCGCTGCGCGCCCGCGTGGCGCCGCTGAAAACCGTGTATCTTGACGCCGTTCAGGGCGGGCGGGTGGAAGAAATCCTGGTTGAAGACGGCGCGAAGGTAGCAGTCGGCCAGCCCATCGTGAAACTTTCCAATTCGGACTTGCAGCTCAGCGTAATGAGTACCGAATCGCGGGTAATGGAGCAGCTCATTGCCATGCGGGATCAGGAGCTACGCCTTGAACAAAACCGTCTTAATCACAAACGCACCCTTGTGGAGCTGGACTACGATATCGGCCGTCTGACGCGTGAAGCCGCACGCAGGGAAAAACTGGTCGCACAAGCCCTGCTTCCCAGATCCGAATACGACGATTTGCTGGACGAGTTGGATTATCTGCGTAAAAGACGCAGCGTTACCCTTGAAAGCCGGCAGTCCGACGAAAAGCTGATGGCCGAACAAATGGGTTTTTTTAAAGAAAAAGCCATCAGCATGGAAGAGAACCTGGCGCTGGCCCGTAAAAGCCTGGAAGATTTGACCGTGCGAGCGCCCGTTGCCGGACGCCTCTCCGGATTCGATATGGAAATCGGCCAGAACGTGTCCCGCGGGGAGCGTATCGGCCAGGTGAGCGATCCCGCATCATTCAAACTGGAAGCGGACATCGACGAGTATTACCTGGGCAGAGTCGAACCGGACCAGCAGGCGGGTTTCGAACATGGCGTTGATCATTATCGGCTTCGCATCGCCAAGATCTACCCCAATGTCCAGAACGGTCGATTTCAGGTCGATCTGAAGTTTGTCGACGACGCGCCCTCCGATCTGCGGCGCGGCCAGACCATACAGGCAAAACTGGTTCTGGGCGACTCAAATCAGGCATTGCTGGTCCCCAACGGGCAATTTTTTCAGGATACGGGGGGATCATGGATTTTTGTTCTCAACAGCGAGGGCACTGAAGCTTATAAACGAAAGATTCGTTTAGGGCGGCGAAACAACCGCT
>DASVCP010000349.1:0-6239 GCA_036381555.1 Gammaproteobacteria bacterium | reverse complement strand
CATTCAGTTTCTTGAGAATTTTGACATAGGGGACACTATCTGCGTCACAGGCTCACAGCCTTCGGAGCAACCCGTGTTCACCCTATGCCCTGATACACTGTTAGCTAAACAGCATATCGAGAAAGATACAAGGAGCAACTTTGGCCATGCACACGGGGGCCTGGGTATCACTTGCCGCTGTAAAGCACCGAGTTGATCTTGTTTTCCAGAAGCTCCTGCCGGCCGCTGACGTGCTTGGGCGCGATTTTGTTGTCCACGGCGTAGCGCGACAATTCGTCCAGCTTGAAACCGCCTTGCAGGATTTTCTTGCCCAACTCTCCGGACCAGCCGGCGTACCGTTGTTCGACGAACTCGGAAAGTACCTTCTTCTCGACAAGTTCGGCCGCCTTGCACCAGGCCAGCGCGATCGTATCCATGCCGCCGATGTGCCCGTAAAACAAATCCTCGGGGTCGATGCTTTGGCGACGCAGCTTGGTATCGAAGTTAAATCCACCGGTAGAAAACCCGCCGTCGCGGATGATCTCATAACAGGCCAGCGCCATTTCCTCGACGCTGTTCGGATACTGGTCGGTGTCCCAGCCGTTTTGCGGATCGCCGCGGTTGGCATCGACGCTGCCCAGAATACCCAACGAGGCGGCCGTGGCGATTTCGTGATGGAAACTGTGACCGGCGAGCGTGGCGTGGTTGACTTCGATGTTGACCTTGACCTCCTTCTCCAGTCCGAAGTCTTTCAGAAAGCCGTAAATGGTGCCGCTGTCGTAGTCGTATTGATGTTTGGTCGGTTCCTGCGGTTTCGGCTCGATCAGAATGGTGCCCTTGAAACCGAGCTTGTGCTTGTGTTCCACCACCATGCTGAGGAAGCGGCCGTACTGCTGTCTCTCCCGCTTGAGATCGGTATTGAGCAGCGTGTCGTAGCCCTCGCGTCCGCCCCACAGCACGTAGTTGGCCCCGCCCAGTTTATGGGTGGCCTCCAGAACCTGTTGCACCTGCGAGGCTGCGTACGCGAACACTTCCGGGTTCGGGTTGGTGGCGGCGCCGGCGGCGTAGCGCGGATTACCGAACAGGTTGGCGGTGCCCCATAACAGGCCGATGCCGGTCTGTTCCATTTTCTTTTGTGCCGCATCCACCATCGCGTCCAGATTGGCGCGGGATTGCTTGATGTTATCGGCCTCGGGCGCAATGTCGTAATCGTGAAAGGTCCAGAAGGGTGTTCCCAACTTGGTCATAAACTCGAAAGCCACGTCGAGCTTGGCGCGCGCCGCTTCCATGGGGTCGGCGATCCGGTGCCAGGGCCGGTCGAAAGTGCCCGCGCCGAATACATCGCGGCCGTCCCACACCCAGTTATGCCAGTAGCAGACCGCGAACCGGAGGTGCTCCTCCAGGCGTTTTCCCATCACGACTTTGTCCTTGTCGTAATAGCGAAACGCCAGGGGATTGGCGGTGGCAGGCCCTTCATACTTGATCGGGGCTATGTCATCGAAATAAGTCATTGTCATAATTACTCTCCGGATTTCAGATTTGCTCTAATGCGGACTTTAGGGTGAAACAAAAATTCATTGATTGCAGCTGCTTTATCATTGTGCTGATACTGTAAATACCGCTACCAATCCCACACGGTGCCGTCGGTCAACCGGTTCACCGGCAGGTACGCCCGCTCGTAAGGGTAGCTGGCAGCCTTGTTTTCGTCGATATCGACGCCGTGACCGGGCGTATCGTCAATGTGCATATAACCGTCTTCAAACCGGTAGTTTATTTGAAAAACCTCCCGGGTTTCAGGCGGATGCAACATATATTCCTGAATGCCGAAATTCGGCGCCCAGGTATCGAAATGCAAGGCGGCTGCCATGGTCACCGGCGACAAGTCGGAAGCGCCATGAAAACCGGTTCTGACATTATACAGGGAAGCCAGGGCGGCGATCTGCCGCAGATGCGTTATGCCGCCCGCATGCACGATGGTGGCGCGGATATAGTCGATCATCTGGTTCTCAATCAAACCCTTGCAGTCATGGATGCTGTTGAAGACCTCGCCCACCGCGATCGGCGTAGTCGTGTGTTCCCGGATATACTTGAATCCTTCCTGGTTTTCGGCCGGCGTCGGATCTTCCATCCAGAACAGCCGGTACGGCTCCAGATCGGCGCCGAGGCGCGCGGCTTCGATCGGGGTAAGACGATGGTGGCAATCGTGTAAAAGATGGACGCTGTCGCCGGTTTCCTTGCGTACGGCTTCAAACACCGACGGCATGAAACGAAGATATTCCGGAGTGGACCATACTTCCTCCGGCGGCAGGCCCTTTTTGGCCGGTTCATAGTACTGATTGTTAACGCCTACGCCGTAGACCCTTTCAAAGCCGGGGATACCGCATTGCACCCTGACAGCCTTGTATCCTTCATTGAGGTACTTATGAACATCCTTGATGCAATCGGCGAGATCCTTGCCGTTGGCATGGCAATACACCAGGATTTTTTCCCGGCTGCGTCCGCCCAGCAGTTGATATAAAGGCATGTTGGCCGTTTTGGCTTTGATATCCCACAGTGCCACATCGACCGCCGCAATCGCGGTCATGGTGACGGGGCCGCGGCGGCAATAGGCGCCGCGATACAGGTATTGCCAAATGTCTTCAATGCGGCCGGCGTCCCTGCCGATCAGGCAGGGAATCACGTGATCCTGCAGGTATGCAGCCACAGCCAGTTCCCTGCCGTTCAACGTTCCGTCGCCGATACCGTAAACGCCGCTTTCGGTTTCTATCTTCAGCGTTACGAAATTCCGGCCGGGGCAGGTTACGATGACTTTTGCCGCGGTTATTTTCATGCTTGCTCTTAAAATACGGTTAAGTGATCTGCATCCAAAAATTAAGGTTTCATTCTGTTTGGAGTTCGGATATCAAAGGCAGGACTTTATGCTCTTGCGCTGCCGTTACTCGGGCATTTGTGCCTAAGGCGCAAACTTCATGTTTATCTTCCATGAAGGAAATTGCACGCGGTCAAGTGTTCCGGTATCCACACCCAAATCTAAGTAAAAAATCAACTTTTCGGCAGGTCTTTTGCTTTTCGCACCGGGCGCTTGCAAAGTCAGCTCCCGGCCACCCGACGCCGACAGGTGCAGGCGTGGAGCCCGATTTCGAAAAACAGGGTATTCTAGTACACCAAACATGAAAATGTTAGTATCGACCGTCATGTGGGTTGCTCAAGAGGCGGGGGTTGGCGCCACACAACAAAAATCGGGCGAGTCTGAAGGAATGTGAGCGAAATGTTTAACCACAGCGATTTTTTCGAATTTTCACGTGAATTTTGCCGGGCAAGGGCATGTCGCCAAATGCTCGGCGCATTCCTCCTGCTTGTGCCGCTCGCCGCCTGTGAGCGCGGGTCGCCTGACGACCCGGCGACGGCAAGCCCGGGCGCAGCGTTGCCGGCCGATGGGATAAAAGGACCGCATGCGATATTCGATTATTTCGAGTACCGCGGAAACGATCCCGTGTTTGAAGCTTTTAGGCCGGACGAGGGCGAATATCAGAATCCGATCCTGGCGGGTTTTTACCCCGACCCGAGCATTGTTCAGGTTGGCGCCGATTATTATCTGGTCAATTCGAGTTTTTGTTACTTTCCGGGCCTGCCCCTGTTTCACAGCCGCGACCTGGTCAACTGGACTCAAATCGGCAATGTCATCGATCGCCCGGACCAGCTTGATTTCGACGGCCTGGGTTTGTCGCGGGGCATCTTTGCGCCGAGCATTTCACACCGTGACGGCACATTCTACCTGGTGACCACCTGTGTCGATTGCGGCGGTAATTTTGTGGTGACCGCCAAAAATCCCGCCGGCCCCTGGTCGGATCCCGTATGGCTGCCGGAAGTGGATGGCATCGATCCCTCGTTGTTCTTCGATGACAACGGCGAGGCCTGGATCATCAACAACGAAGAACCGGTCGGCGGCTCCACTTATGACGGCCATCGGGCCCTTTGGATACAACGCTTCGATCCGGAAACATTGAGCACTTTCGGTTCGCGCACGATGATTGTGAACGGCGGCGCCAACCTGGCGGAAAAACCGATCTGGATTGAAGGGCCGCATATCTTTCGCCGTAACGGCCAGCTTTATCTTATCTCCGCCGAAGGCGGCACCAGCGTTCAGCACAGCCAGGTTGTGTTTAAAGCCGACCGGGTGACCGGGCCCTGGGTGCCTTACCCGAATAATCCGATACTGACGCAGCGGCATCTCGATCCCGACCGGCCTTACCCCGTTACCTCCGCGGGCCATGCGGATTTTGTGCAAACGCCCAGCGGGCAATGGTGGACCACTTTTCTGGCGACCCGGCCATATCGGGGCAATCTCTACAATACCGGCCGCGAAACGTTTCTGATGCGGGTCCATTGGCGCGACGATTGGCCGGTGATTACCCGGGAAGATGAGTTGATTCCCTACGTCGCGCCCCGCCCCGATCTGCCCGCGCAATCCGCGTCGGCTATTCCATTGACCGGCAATTTCACCGTGCGCGATGAGTTCGATGGTCCGTTACCCCATTACTGGATGACGATGAGGGTGCCCGGGGAAAGCTGGTACGACCTCAAGCACACCCCAGGCGCGGTTACGATCAGGGCGCGTCCTGCAAGTATCGGCGGTTTTGTTCAGCCGTCATACCTAGGGCGACGACAACAGCACGCCCACGCAACGGTTACCGCGGCCATGCGTTACGACCTGCGAAACCCGGGCGATCGCGCCGGGCTGATCGCTTTGCAGAATGATGAGTACTACTATTTCTTCGGAGTGCAGCGCCTCGAAGCCGATATTCAACTGGTACTGGCGAGCCGGGCCGGGTCCGCCGAGCCGATAGACGGCCGCATCATCAAGGCGCAGTCTTTGCGCGTTACGCCGGGTTCGCCGCTCGAACTGCGGATAAAGGCGCGTGAGAGCGAATACGATTTTGAATATAGGTTGCCCGAAAGTGACTGGCGGGTATTTGCCGGCAAGCAGGATGGAACGCTGCTCAGCACGGAAGTGGCGCAGGGGTTTGTTGGCGTCACTCTGGGTATGTATGCATATACTCCCGAAGCCGGCGTCAACGGTGGCATGAGCCCTTAAATCCGGCTTAAGGAGCTCGTCCCGTGTCCGGGAATGAGTTAAGACGCACAGAAGGGGCACTCTTTATCTTTCTGTTTTTTCAGGTATTTCCAAAGTCGCGCCGTAAAACCAGGGATTAATACCTATAGGTAATTCAAGAGCCGCTACACATCGCAATTGCTTGTAAGGTGAGTGCCATCAGCGGCCTTGCGCGGTGGTTTTGGTGCACTTCAGTACCAAAAACAGCGACTCAGGTAAAAGTTGTATTCTATCGTACGGTATGTTATCTATATGCGCTTAACGCAGTATTCTTGGGGGCAACCAATTATCCACCTTGTCGGGCATCGGTTTCGACAGGGCCGGTTTCCCGCCTGGAATATTCGAGTTTCTAGTTTTTGAAGACCGCAATGACTGTTACTTGAGTGTAGCTGTGAACAACTACAACTTTTTAAGGGGGCAACCTTATGTCTAGAAGTAAACGAACTACCAGAAATACAAGGAGGCATACGTTCAAGCAGACCAAGCTTGCGTGTGCTGTTTCTACTGCGCTGGCATCCACGCTACTGGGTGGCAATGCGCTGGCACAGGATCAAGGTCCGATTGAAGAAGTCGTTGTTTCAGGCATTCGTCAAAGCTTGGAACGTTCTATGGATATGAAGCGGGATGCGGTTGGCGTGGTTGACGCAATTACCGCCGAGGACATAGGTAAGTTCCCTGACTCCAACCTGGCCGAATCTCTGCAACGCATTACCGGTGTGTCGATCGATCGTCGCAACGGTGAAGGTTATCAGATCACGGTTCGCGGTTTCGGTCCGCAGTTCAACCTGGTGACGCTCAACGGCAGAACCATGCCGACCAGCGCACTCAATCTGTCCAAGAGCGGCGGCAGCAACCCCAACGCGGCCCGCAGCTTTGATATGAGCAACATTGCTGCCGAAGGTGTTGCCGGGGTGGAAGTGTACAAGACCGGCCGGGCCGACATCTCCAGCGGCGGTATCGGTGCGACGGTAAACCTGACCACTCGTCGTCCCTTTGATACGGAAGGTTTCACTGCGACCGTGGGTGCAAAACTGTTGAGCGATTCGACCGTTCGCGCCGGCGACGACATTACCCCGGAATATTCAGCCTTCGCGAGCTGGTCCAACGATATGTTTGGCGCGTCTCTGGCTTACACCTATCAGGAGCG
>DASVCP010000348.1:0-4316 GCA_036381555.1 Gammaproteobacteria bacterium | reverse complement strand
CGGTATGTGGAGGGCATCGCCATTATGACCGATACCGACAATTCACAGAGCGCGGCGACCGCCTATTATGGCGACATTTATTTTACCGCGAGGTGAGAGGGCAGGCCGGGCTTCGATTGAGTCCGCGGCAGCCTGTCATTACAATGCGGCGTTTTGACGTACTAAGAGGCGATGCATGGCCAACGAGTTTAAACAGCGCGCGCAGGAGTTGATCGAGGCCGGGCGGGCGCTATATGAACACGGTATGGTGCCGGCGACCAGCGGCAACTTATCCGCCCGCCTGAGCGACGGTTCCGTGGCGATCACCGTCTCGGGACGCCATAAGGGCAGGTTGAAGCCCGAGGATATCATGCGCGTTGATGCCAAGGGGCAGTCCCTGGACGACCGCAAGCCGTCGGCTGAAACCCTGTTGCACACCCAGATTTACCGCCGCCTGTCCGGAACCGGTGCCGTGTTGCACCCGCATTCGGTCAATGCGACATTGCTGTCGCGGTGGCACGCCTGCGCGCCGGTGATTCTGCAAAATTACGAGCTGTTAAAGGCGTTTCCGGGCATCACGACACATGCGAGTAAAATTTCGGTGCCGGTGTTCGGCAATGACCAGAATATCGAGCGGCTTGCCCGGGAAGTCGATGCGTATATGAGCAGTCATGATTCGGTTTACGGCTATCTCATCGCCGGCCACGGTTTTTATACCTGGGGCGCGACCGTCGACGAGGCGCTGAACCGGGTCGAGGCGTTTGAGTTCTTATTTGAATGCGAAGTGCGAGGTGCAAGACCATGAGCAGACTGTCGGTTTATTCGGCCCCGGACAAAGCTCCCCGGGTCATCGAGAACTTTGATGAAATTACCGCTGAGCTGGAGGCCATCGGCGTGCAGTTCGAGCGGTGGCAAGCGGACCGGCCGTTAAGCGACGATGCCGGCCAGGAAGAGGTAATTGAGGCCTATCGGGATTCGATCGACAAGCTGAACAAACAGTACAGCTTCCAGTCGCTGGACGTTGTGAGCCTGAAGCCTGACAACCCGAAAAAAACCGAGTTCCGGCAGAAGTTTTTGTCCGAGCACACGCACGATGATTTCGAGGTGCGGTTTTTCGTCGATGGCAAGGGCGTGTTTTACCTGCATGTCGACGGCAAGGTGTATGCCGTGCTGTGCGAGAAAGGCGACTTGATCAGCGTGCCCGCGGGTGTGACCCACTGGTTCGACATGGGCACAAACCCGGATTTCAAATGCATACGCTTTTTCACCATACCTGACGGCTGGGTGGGTAATTTTACCGGCAGCCCGATTGCGAAACAGTATCCCGACTACGATCAACTGACGGTTTCGGCGTGATAAACGCGATCGTCACCGATATTGAAGGCACGACCTCGTCGCTTTCCTTCGTCAAGGAGGTTCTGTTTCCGTATGCGCGGAAATCCCTGCCGGCATTCATCGAAATGTATTTCGGCGACCGTCAGGTGAGCGAGCAGATCGAGGCGGTGCGCGCGATCATGGGCCGGCCCGACGCCAGCCTGGAGCAGGTGGTCAGCCAGTTGATCGACTGGATCGATCGGGATCAGAAAGTCACGCCGCTGAAGACCCTGCAGGGGTTGATCTGGGAAGCGGGCTATCACAATGGGGATTTTCACGGGCATGTCTATGACGACGCGGTCGAGGCCTTGAGGCGATGGCGCGAGGCGGGCGTGAGTCTGTATGTCTATTCTTCCGGTTCAGTGTACGCGCAAAAGTTGTTGTTCGCGCATACTGAACATGGCGATCTGACGCCGTTGTTTTCGGGTTACTTTGATACTCACGTCGGCGCCAAGCAGGAAAAGGAATCCTATACGGAAATAGCCCTGCAGATCGGTTTAAACCCCGGCGAGATACTGTTTCTGTCGGATGTTCCCGCCGAGCTGGATGCCGCCGCGCTGGCCGGATTCAGGGTTGTGCAACTGGCCCGCCCGGGCGAAGCCGGTCCAGCCGGAGCGCATCATATCGCGGAAAGTTTTGCGCAAATCGATCTTGCTGCTTTTTGTTAATGTGAGGCGGGAGGACAGGAGCGGATGACCGGGCTCGAAAAGCCGATTTGGCGGTGCTGGAAATGCGGTGTCGAGTTGAAAGAATTGATTTTGCCGCTGTCACGGCGTGAGGAGTGCCCCGACTGCAGGGCCGAGCTGCACGTGTGCCGCATGTGCGAGTGGTACGATCCGCGGGTTTCGGATCATTGCCGCGAGGAACGGGCCGAAGCTGTCAGCGACGCCACCCGCGCCAATTTCTGCGATTACTTCAAACTGTCGACGAATACCTTCTCGGAAAAGCAAACCGTCAAGCAGACAGCTGCGAAAGCCGAACTGGAGGCGTTATTCGGCGGCGGTGATGTCAAAGACAACAACGAAAGAAAAGCAACCGACGGAGACGAGGCTCTCTCGAAAGAAGAAGCGGCGAAGCGGGAGCTGGCCAGGTTGTTTGGCGAAGACGATAAAAAAAATTAGTCAGTCGTTTGCGGATTGTAATCGCCGCGGTATTTCACGAAACCGACTTTCTTTGACGATGAGTAACCCGCGCGGGAAAAGAAACGGTGAGCGTCGCCGCGTTGCGCGTTACTTAACAGCATGATTTTCGAACAACCGCGCGAGAAGCAGAATTCCTCCACATGGTTCATAAGCATAGTGCCGATCCCGCGCGAGCGTGACGCTTCGGCAATTACAATATTTTCCAGAACCGCGAACGGTTGATTGCCGTACATTGCATCGGGGAAGAGTGTCACGTGGACAGTGCCTACAGGTTTGCCGCCGCCTGCCTCGCACACTATCAAGAAACTTCCCGGATCGGCCCGCAGTTCGATTAGCCGCCCCGGCTGGACCTGGATATTCGGGTCCACTTTGAGGAGCCTGTACAGTTCCGTAAGCGCAACGGCGTCTTCCGCCACGGCTTCGCGAATGTTTATGTTATCGTTGGCTGGAGTCATGAGCATGTATCGTCAGTCTTCGGCCGAAGCCGGTCTGGACATGTATTTTTTGGGATTCCTGGCGTTTTCGAATCCGAGCCGACTGTAAAAATCACGGGCGTCTTCGGTGCCTAGCAACCAGCGCACGGTTTTCAGTTCCGGATAATTCAATACATGCTCCATCAGCATTTTTCCAAAGCCCCGGCCTCTGTATTCCCGCAAAATAAAAACATCCATTAGAAACGCAAAGACGGTCTTGTCGGTTACAACCCTGGCAAACCCAATAAGCACATGCCCGTTTTTATAGAGACCGAAACAAAGGGAGTTTTCGATTGAGTTTTTGACCCTGTTCGGGCTGCGGCCCTTTGCCCAATACGATTCGTTGCTTAGAAAGGCATGTATCCTTTCTATATCCAGCTTTGATTTATCGGTGGATATCGAATAGGTGTCTGTCACGTTTTACCCGCTAAAAGCAGCGAAACCAACACCGCGCTTACCGCCAGCCAAAAGAGGTGCAGGCGCAAGTGGCGTTTGCCCTCTTCTGAATAACGGTTGTTCCAGAGTGCGCGAAAGGCGGAAGCTCCCGGGCTGGCGAGGTAGGCGCGAATGACGTGGTAACAGGTCAGGCCCCAGGAAAAAAACAGCAAGCCGAGCAGGATATTCCGGTCCACGTTCCTAAAATCAGCCGGGTTGCTATCGTTTCTTATTCAGCGCATCCAATGCTTTCTTCAGCCGGGTTTCCAGCAGGTCGAACTGAGAGATTTCGAGAGGCCCGACAGAAATCCAGTCGCCGATCAGTTCCGCGGTCTGTTCGGCGGCTGGTTTGTTGGTGTCGATGCCGCCGGTCATGGCGGCCCCCAGCAGGGATAGCTGATACTGCATACGCTGCTCGCGGGCTTCGGCGGGGGACGTAATGTCGGCAATGATTTCGGCCCTGATGCACAGTAACTGGGCGCGTTCCAGGTCTTGATTGAGCGTGTAACCCGCTGTGCTTGTTTCACCGGCTGCATGTTTACTTAAGGCTTCCCGGGCGTACTGCAGGCGTTTTTCGAGTTTCTGCAGCAAAGGCTTGGGGGCTGACGTTTCGGATATCCAGCTGTCGGTGATTTCGGCGGCCTGATCGGCATGACTTTGCGGGAGTTCGACAGCCAGACGTTCCATGCGCTGGCATAGCCGGACCTTGCGCAACAACTCGCCCTGTTGCTCATGCTGTTGCCTGTTTTTGAGCGACCTCAGCCGCTGTTCGTACTGCTTGCAGGCGTTATTAAAGCGCTTGCGGACCGAGTTGGCGACCCTCTCCGGCAGATGACCGATTTGTCGAAACGCCTCGCGAGCCTGTTGGTATTGTTTTTGACTGTTTGCCAGCGTGGTTTCGGATTTGCAAAGC
>DASVCP010000347.1:0-11062 GCA_036381555.1 Gammaproteobacteria bacterium | reverse complement strand
CATAATATGTACCGGCGGGAAGGCCTTCCAAAACATACTCGGTCAATCCCGGCTCCTTCAGATCGCGGACAATTTCAAATCGGCCCGGCTCCGAGCCAATATATATTTTATATCCAACCAAATCGGTGAAAGCCGTATCGTCAACATTCTGCGTCGGCGGCAGCCAGGTAACGGTCGACGTTGTCGACTTCGTTCCCGAACTGACATTGCTATCGGCTGGAATCGGTTGCTCGACCTCGTTCACTGGGAGTGAATTCTCACCCAGCGATGCCCCATCCCCCAACGACCGGCCGTTTCCGCCCGCATCGCCGCCGGTTGAGCTATTACCACCGCCTCCGCCGCCACCGCATGCGGTGAGCAAAAGAAACATTACAAGCGCGGGCAATGCGCTTATCGTCGAAATATGCTTGTTCATGAGGTGATCCCTATTTGAAATGAGCCTGCCAGTAATCGCTTCGTTCATATCACCGGCAATAAATCCGGCGTGCTTGGCAGGCGTCTAAGTTAAGATACATAAGAAAAAAACTGCCGGTTCCCAAGAACCGGCGGAGGCTAAGGTACTTGAAAAAGCGACGGCCGAACTGTGACAGGCTTCATGATAATGGGTTCATTATTCTACGGAAACTCACGTGAAAACGGCTTTTTTTAAGCAATTAAAAGTGTTTACCCCGGCTTATAACGCCCATAATAAGAAACAACAAATAGCTATCCGCAGATTGACGCAGATATACGCAGATAAAATAAAGTAAGGGAATTCCTTCTACGGAAATTTACGATTCAATCCAGAACACATTTCATTATAAGGCTTATGCGCTTTGTACTTTTGGCATGCTTATAAACGTTGTTCTAACTCATAGTGCTGCGTAATAGCTCAGTGTAAGGTTATTATATTTTTTAAATCTGCGTTCATCTGCGAAAATCTGCTGATTAAACTTTTCAAATCCACCCGGTCAGCCTGGCGAGAAATGCGTGACGGTCCGCCGCGACATCCTCATGAACGCCAATACGTTTTAGTTGCATAAAATCATCTTTTTGACTGTTCCACCCGCATTTAGTCGTACAGGCAAATGCATAATACCGGCGCACATATTCGATCGCCTCATCGGTATAGTCTCCATTGGGATAGCAAAAAGACTCTACCGGCATGTTTAACCTTCTCTCAATCTCCGTTTTAGAGATTTCGATTTCATCACGCATAACCTCCAGCGGCATGCCTTTTAATAAACGCTTATGTCGGCAAGTGTGTGAACCGACATCAATCAATCCACCAGACTGCATGGCTTTGAGCTGGTCCCAGTCCATCATATCGACTCCGGCGGTTTGTACACGGCCGGTTTTTACCGCCTCCAATTCGTCAAGTCTTTCCAACAACTTGTCTTCCGGGATCGGCTTGCACTTTTGCACCAACTCGTCCAACTGCGTCTGGTTCATTCGATACGCGTCCAGCAGGGAAAAACCGAGGCTTACATCCTTCAACCAACGACCGGCCTCGCATTGCAGCAAAGCCTTGCGTTCTTCCAAGGAAGAGCCGCAGATCAGACGCATGATACGGTTCGGCCAGAAGCTATACCGGGTTCCCACAAAACGAGACACGACGAATATCGTCGCCGGGATCCCGTATTTCCTGAGTATTGGGTACGCGTAATCATAATTGTCCCGCCAGCCGTCATCGAATGTTACGGCGCAGGCAAATTTTGGCAGCCGTGCCCCCGCTCGCGCGGCCCTGACCCAGTCCGACAGCCTGACCAACTCGAAGCGGGACTTTAACAACCGCATCTGCATTTCGAACGCCTCCGGCGATACAAACATGCCCGGCTGTTCCATATCTCTGTCCGGGTGATTCTCGGGCAACACGCGGTGATACATCAGAATAACAAGATTATAGGCTGCCCGGTTTCGAAAGCGCTCGGGACCGATGACCGATAATCCCCGCCGCAGCAAACGCTTTATTGCTTGTTTTGACATGCCGCCAAAATTCACGGCAGATTCTTGACGATCGAAGGACCCAGCAGATTCGCAACCCATACCGGCAGATTCCTCCAGATCGATATCGCCAGCTTGAATTTGGGATTGCCGGGCGTCAATCCGGGAAGTTTTGCACCGTCTCTCAGCCAGTAATGCCAATACAGCTGCTTTTCATCGGCACCCCATTGTTTCTTGAAGCGGTAGGTTCCGCTGCCGCGCGTGCAACGTCCGAAGTCGAACCGCTTGTATCCTTTATCAATGGCATGCCGGAGCACTTCCCAATAAAGCAGCATATTGATACTGAGAGGATTAACCTCTCTCAATGTTGAAGCCCAGGGGATCTCGAGCATGTCGCGATAGCCAAGCAGGAAGCCCGCTCCCACCGGTTTGCCGCGCAAACTGACGGTGATTATCCTGCCCGATTCAGGATAAGTCTGCAGAATTCTTTTAAAGAATGCCTTGGAGTAGACCGGCGTTCCCAGGTCGCGCATGTTGATGGTAAAAACACGGTAAAAGTCGTCCAACAGCTCCAAGCCACCCAGCAAAACTTTCGGATCCTCCCGTTGCGGGCGCTTGATCTGCGAACGGACTTTTGAACCCAATGCCTTCCACAAGCTCTCTTCCCTGTCGGGAAGATCGAGAATCATCGACACCTTGTCACGCCGAACCAGCCATGAGTCTTCGTATTCTCTTGTATGCCGGAACTCGATATGCCCGGCTCCCAGCGTCTTCACGGTCTTGCAGGCCTTGTCCAGGAGCCGATATTCGATCTCCGGACTCTCGGCGACAACGCCACCATAGTTAAAGTAAGGCATGGATACCGCATAGTCGCCAAACAACCGGCTTTTCAGACGTACGATCGGCAGTATTCCGTTAATCCCGCCGTCACGGTCAGCCGAATAAAAATAGAATGTCTCATGCCCGAACAGCTCTTCAATCAGTTTTTTCCAGCCGGACAAATGGTAATGAGTGGCGCTTTTCGCAGCATGAACATACGTGTCCCACTGCTCATACGACCTTTCGCCTTCCAGGAGCCGGACCTGATATACCAAAGGCCTTTTCCCTGAAACAGTCGGTATGGCGCTCATGAAATTAAAACTCCTTGTTTATTGACGGCACCGGTCAATTCAACAATGCCTGCCGCCGCAAAACGTCGCCTACGGCCGAAAAAGTAAAATCGTCCAGCAATTTTTCCAGGCGTTCCCGGCAACGGCCAAGATTGTTGTAATGTCTGAACCTGGACAATAGGCCGGCCGGTATACGGGGTTGTTCCGGGTCGATTTCCCAGGGATGCAGATAGAACATAAAGGGGACCTTGTCCCGTTTGTTGATCGTCTTCAAGGCGTGACGGGTCAGGCAATAGGGGAAAAGACGGAAGTAACCTCCCCCGGAAACCGGCATTCTCCAGCCCATTATCCGGTGAGTCGTCATGGGAAACTCCACCAGTTTCCCTCCGCAACCGGTGCTTATTCTATAAGGTACGCGCGGGGCTCCCGGCATGCCGTATAGATCGTGCCGAATGGGAAATATGCTGGAATCATATTTGAAACCGGCCTCGTGCAGAATATCCAGCGCCCATTCGGATCGACGACAAATGGAAAAGCTTGCAGCGCGATAACCTTCCACCGGTGATTGACTCAAATCCTGCAAAAGCCCCATCGCCCGCAACGTTTCCTGGCGGAAAACCTTCCGGGACTGCTTGTAGATAAGCTGATGACTGTATCCATGACAGCCGATTTCATGGCCGCGTTTCTCGATCTCTTTGACCAGCCCGGGATGACGCTCCGCCACCCAACCGAGAACAAAGAAGGTCCCCTTAACGTTGCGGCTGTCAAATATATCAAGTATCTTGCGCGTATTCTGCACAACCCTCGAATACCTTGCGTTCCAGGCATCCCATTCCTCATAGCCGACATGGCGGGAAAATGCGGCAACCTGAAAATAGTCTTCCACGTCAATTGAAAGCGCATTGATCGTTTCTCCGCACACAGAGGTTACATCTTTTGGCAACATGGCTATCATCAGCTTGACTTGATCTCCATTTCCGAGGAAGGATTCGTGCCGAGTGCATGCCCGCCCTGAGCCTTTAGATAGCCGGGTTTCTCTCCACTCCCGTTAATGTATTTAATCCTGTACTTATCGACGATCGAAAACACGTCACCGTCCTGCAAACGGTATTTTTTGACCACACGATTGTCGATAAACGTGCCATTCGTGCTGCCCATGTCTATAAGGAAGGAGTTCCTGCTTGTCGTTACGATCTGCACGTGGGAATTGCTGACCTTGGTATCGTTGAGTCTGATATCGCATTTTGGCGATCGGCCAATTAAGACGTTTCTCTTGTTTAAAGCGTACTCGCCGATTAACCGGCCTTCGCGACAGATGGCAAGCTTCGGTGACATCCGCATATTTGTGCGGAGCGTAACAGCATGTACCGCATTGCTGCGTAGCCCCCTGTCCTGGAACGGCACCCATTGCAATTCATCAATTGCCATCATGACTTCCCGGCCGGTAATGGTTTTTATGTCTTCGACATAGGCCCCCATCAACACAGTGTCGCACAATATGTTGATCAACCTCGGAACGCCGCCGGTGAACCGGTGTATCAGACCCATAATCTCTGCCGGAAACAGCTCTGTCCCGGCAGGCAACCCGGCCACTTTCAATCGGTGACGTATATACTGCCCGGATTCTTTGGGATTCAGTGGATCCACATGAAACCGTAAGCGGACTCGCTGAACCAGTTGTTCAAGGCCCGGAGAGTTCAGTGTTTCATTCAACTCGGGCTGGCCGACCAGCAGCACATTCAACATCTTGTCGGTATGCGTTTCCAGGCCTGTCAATAACCTTATCTCTTCGAGTACCCTGGGCGTGAGGTTTTGTGCTTCGTCAATGATCAGCAACACAAAACGCCTTCTCTTATGCTGCCGCCGCAAAAAATCAGAAAGCACATGGAGCAGCTCGACCTTCCCCGCTCCAAACGGTTTAAATCCGAACTCCACCAGGATAGACTGGAGCAGCTGTTCCTCATTCAGCTGCGTTTGGTGAATCCTGGCCACCACAATATCCTGCTTGACGCCCGCCAGCACACTTTCAATCAGTGTGGTTTTCCCCGAACCGACCTCGCCTGTTATTACCACGAAGCTGTCACGTCTCCAGACAGAAAAATCCATATAGGCTTTTGCCCGCCCATGCCCAGGACTCAGGTACAGGTATTTGGGGTCCGGCGTAAGCCGGAAGGGGTAATCTTGCAACCGAAAAAATTCCAGATACATTTAGAAGATTCTTGTAAAACTGAGTGACAATGCATTTTCAATATAGTCAATGCCGGGAAAGTCCGATTCAAATTCGGCGCGAAGGAACATTATCCCGGCCGTCGTTCGCGGCCCCAGCTCCCGGGTGATGCCCGTGCGTAGACGGTTAAGGATATCCTCGCGTTCATCACCGACCAGCCTGTCCTGCCGCGAATCCAGACTGACAATCAGCCGTTGACGTGCGCTTAACTGTACACCCCATTCCAGTTCGGCAACCCGGATGCGTCCCTGCTCGCCGGTCGACTGAAACTCGCGGTTTTCTCCCCGCACTGCAAACCGAATACTTGTGAGAGCCCGCTCCAGCTCGAAAGCGAGAGACAGCTGATCGCTCAGATATACATCCGTAACCGGCCTGTCCAGGTTACGCTCGATGAAACGGCCGTTTATGAAGGTGTTTGCGCCGAGCTGGGACTGCGCGTCGGTGAACAGTTCCTGAGAAAACTCCATGTCCACGTTTATGTATCGTCCCGCGTGGTTCCAGGACATGCCGTAATAATCGCCGAAATAACGCTCCCCGCCAAAAATTTCGAAGGAGTCTTTTGGCAACGAGATCCACCGGAAGCCGGCATTCCAAAAAGGGCCGGTCGGCGGTTCAAGCGAGGGGTCAAATATAAAAGTATTGTCCTCCTCCCCACGCGTTACGAAAAAAACTGTCTTTCTTCCCAGCAAAATTCCAAGTTGCAAAGCGGCCTGTTCGAAGATATTTATCATCCCGCTTTCAAACTCAACCTCGTCCTTAATGTAATCAAGCGACCATTGCAGCCTTTGCCCACCTTCGTTCATACCCGTCGAAAACTGGGACCTTCTCAGGCTGCTGTCCTCAATATCCTCGTCTTCCTCCTCTTCCTCCAAGGCGTAATCCACTTCGCCGCGTGTGTAGCGCAACAAGGTTCGCATCCCGGAGTCGCCAACGTACTCCCAATAAGGACTTGCCCTGAGCGTCACAACGTCGGTGAAATTACGGTTTATGGGTATATTGCTGGCCACCAGCCCCTGTTCAGGATTGATGACCTGCTGGGAGGCCCTGGCCGCCGCATCGAAGTTAAAATTAGCGGGCAAGCGAGTTTGTACCTGGCTGTCCAGCTGATGAAAAGTTTCGTTGCTGTCACTGTTTTCGTTATAGAGCAGGCCCTGCATGCGGTAATTGGCATCCAACCGTAACCGCTTACTGTCATAAAAAGCTCTGAAGCCCGGCGAAATCTGCGTGACAAAATCGCCTTCCTTATTCTCCTCCGACCGGCTGAGCGTAATATTGTCGCTGTAGATTCCAGCAACCGATATTTCCGGTATGAACTCCGCGACTGCATGCCGGGAAACGAAAACAACCATGCAGGCTAGAACGAATCGCGGCAAACGCGCCGGCATGCAACCAGCCGCCGACTTCACCATACGGCCGGCATTAATCATTGTAATATCTATAGTAATATTCACCATAATAGGGATCTAATCCAAGAGATCGATGAGCCTTGTTCAATACAAGATTGACTGCCTGCGCATCGTTGAAATTCTCCAACGCGGCCAACACGAAGTCTTTCGGGGTCTTGACCGCCTCGACCACCATCACGACCTGACCCGCATATGAAGTGACGACTGTTGCCTCCGGTGAAGCCAGCACCGGCGGCGAATCGAACAGGATCATTCGGTTTTCTTCTTCGGCCAGCAATGAATCGATCAACGATCGCATTAAATCACTGGCGAGAAGTTCGTTTGAATGTTCGGAAATTCCCCCAATCGGCAGAATCGACAAATTGGCGAGGTCCGTTTTCACCAGGATGTCGGCGACTTTCAGGTTCTGGTTCAACAACAGGTCCATTAACCCCAGGTTTTCTTCCAGGCCGAATACACGGGTAAGATCCCCCTTGATCGCATCTGCATCGACCAGTACCACCGAATAGTCCATTTCCCGCGCGAGACTCAGGCCAAGATTGACACTGGTATAGGTTTTACCTTCATCGGGCACGGAACTGGTCACGGCGATCAGCCGGCCGTTCTTAACAAGCTTTTTCTGCTTTCCGAATGCATTGGTAACCAACGGTCTTTTAATACGACGATACTCGTCCACGGCGCGCTGAAACTGTTCTTCGGGCGCCAGACAACCGGCGGCTCTCGCCAATTCCATGTAACGAAGGCGAGAAACGCTTTCCTGATCGTCCAGGGAGACAATGTCGCCTTTAAACCTGTCGCTTTCCGACCATTCCTGCTCAGCCGCTCTGCGCCGTTTTCTCTCCACGATGCCCTGCTCTTCCAGGCTGTCCAGTTTTCCGATCGCTTTCTCTATTATGCTCATATTATTTTCCCAGCTTCTATACCACTAATTGAATTGAAAACATGGTTATATAAGCGGCGAATAAAATACCGAGGAACGCCATCAATCTAAGCATATCCATTTGCATTATCCGCCTTTCCATTGGCAACCACTTGACACTCACCGTCCCAAGAACGGGGAGCCCGATTTCTTTCCGCAAATCCATCGACGAACAGAAAACCGGCTTTATCTCGTTCATCAGATAGGCAATCACTATCCCCGCTCCCAGGCTCATAACAAGCACCGCCGACAGAAACATGGCTCTATTCGGTCCGGACGGACTTATTGGCAACATCGCCGGTTCTATTATCTGAAACTGTATTTCATCCGCGCTCTGTTCCGCGCCTTCCGAGATCTTTGCCGCCTCCAGGCTTTGCAAAAGTCTCTCGTAATTCGTTTTGGTCACGATGTAGTCTCGATTCAACCTGGCAAGCTGCGCCTCGACCTCGGGCATCGTATCCACCATCGCCTTTAATTCTTCTATATATTTCATTTGCTCATCAATCTCGGCTTCGAGGGTAGCTATCTCCACGTCGGTCTCACTCATCGCCATTCTCAAGGACTGGTATACCGAGCCTCCAATTCCCTCGTCTCCATAATTTCCGGCCACCGGATAATCTCCGTTTTCCTTCTGTGCCAACAGCTGATTAAGGGTCTCTTTTTCGGCGATAACATCCGGATGCCTGTCCGTATACCGCAGCAACAGATTGTTAATCTGCTGGCGTTGCGCCTGGATTTTCGCGTCTATCTCCAGCCCCCCTATGCTCGACCTTTCACCCTGCAGCTGCTGCAGCAGCTCGTTTCTTTTGTTCATTGCAAGTCGCAGCCTGTTGCGCTTGTTGTTTAACTCATCCAGCTCTTGCTGCAAGCGGACGTAGTAGCTGCTGTCGCTGCTCGGCATAAGCCCGACATTATCCTTCTTAAAATCGGCCAGTCTCTGTTCGGCAAGCGTCAGACGCTTCTCGTACTGATCTATCTGCGCCCTTAGAAATTCCTGGGCCGTGGTCGTATCAGTGCGGCTTGCGCCGAGCGTCCGTTCCACCCACGAATCCAGCAACGCCTGAACAACCCGGTAAGCCGTTTCCGGGTCTCGATGCGTGTAACTTATCGTATAAAGGTTTTTCTGCTTCTCGACGGGTTGATCGATTTGTATATTTTTTTTCAACTTATATATCAACGCTTCGGTTTCTTCGGGCGAATTGACGGTCAGGGAGAGATCGGTTCTCCTCATAACTTCCTCCAGGTTCGGCCTGGCGAGAATCGCCCTGGTCATCACATCAATCTTGTTCTGATAATCCGTCTCGATTGCCAGATTTTGCAGTATTGGATCCAGGGCAGAGTGCGTGTCGATATAAACCTTCGCCTCCGATTCGTATACATCCGGCATTAAATGGACGACGACAGCCCCGACCGAAAAGACAAGCCAGGCGGTAATGGCGGCCAGCCAGCGGAAACGCCATGTTCCTCTCAAAGTTGTTAATGCTCTGGTTAACAGTTCATGCATAATCGACTCACATTGTTGTTAAAGTTTTTTGGAAACGTAGAGGTTCAGAACCATGCTTCCGGAATGATCAGAATATCCCCCGGCAACATTTTTACATTGGCCCTGATATCGCCCTCCTGCAACAAATCTTCCAGACGTGCGGCGACTTTTATTTCCCTCTCGCCGACACGGCGTATAATCTTCGCTTTGTTGCCGGCTGCATATTCGGTCAAACCTCCAACTTCGATCATCACGTCGAGTAGCGTCATGTTACTGCGATAGGCGAGTGACTGCGGATTGACCGCCTGTCCGACAACCCGGATTTGCTCGCTGAACGTGCCGACAAAGTCGGTGACAATAACGGTAACCACGGGGGACTTAATATACTTCGAGAGCTCTCTCTCAATATCGCGGGCCAGTCGGGTCGGCGTCTTGCCCGCCGCTATCATGTCTTCGACCAGCGGCGTCGAAATTCTTCCTTCCGGTCTGACGGGCACTGTCACCGAGATTTCCGGATTTCGCCACACGAATACCTGTAACGTATCACCGGGTCCAATCAGGTATTCCGATCCGTGCGCTCGGGACGAAGCGATATCGGCCGCATCTTTGCTCATTCTCGCACCGCCGCACCCCGCGACCGTCATCAGCGCCACAAGCATCAACATACAGACTACATACTTAACTGCTTTTTCTTCCATCGTATTTTCACCTTAATGTCATAATGTAATTACAGTCGTCTTCATTGCAGGCTCCGGTAGAGTTTTTCAGCCGCATCGCGCTCCGAAAAAGGCCTTTCATCCGTCAAAAGTTCCGCCAGCATATCCCTGGCATTGCCAGTCTCGCCCTGCTTGTGCAATCCCACCGCGAGGTGGTACTTGATCTCAAGAACTTCAGGCGCTTTACTTGCCGCGTCCCGCAACAACTCGATTCCGCGGTCCAGTTCGTTCTGTTCCACCAATATCCAACCCAAGGTATCGGCGATTTCCCCTTTTTCCGGCCGAAGCCGGTGTGCTTTCTCTGCAACCCCAACCGCCTGGGGGTTGCGCATGGAGTGGTACAGCCAGGCCAGATTGTTCAACGCCAGCACGTTATCCGGATCTATCTCGACCACCTTTTCATACTGTTCGATCGCCGCAGGCGAATCCCCGGTTGCTTGGTAGTATTCCGCCAACAGCATTCGGATACGGGCATCGTCGGGATGTTGTTTCAACCACGCCCTGAACCGCTCTTCCGGCGCAGGAACGCCCGCGGCACTGGCAGCTCCATACAGTTTCACCAACAACCCCGTTGTCGGGTTTAATGTAGCCGCTGCTTCATATGCGCTGATTGCATGCCGGTAGTTCTTTTGCTGCATCAGAACATCGCCTTCCAGGCTCAATAAACGGGACGACTCGGGCGAACGCTTTTTCATTTCCTCGATAAGGGACATGGCGCGGCCGAAATTTCCCAAACGGCTTTCGACAACCACCAGTTGCTCCGCCAATACAAAACTGTCGGGCGCCAGGGTCAGGGCCTGTTCCAACCGCCGTTTAGCGTCTTCCGGCTTGCCCGCTTGCAACTTGACGCGCGCCAGGTTGTAGTGCAATAACACCGAGTCGTTATCCGCCCGAATAGCGTCTTCAAGCATTTCTTCCGCCTCGGCAACCTTGTTTTCTCCAAGCAACGCGGCGGCAAGGCCGCTTACAGCCTCCGGTTTCCCGGGCGTTTTTTTCAACATAGACGCGGCCAGTTCCCGCGCCTTTTCAAAGCTTTTACGCTGCAAATAGAACTTGAGCAGGGCCAGCGCGATATCGTCATTTCCGGTTTCCCGCCTTGCTTTGAGCAGTAGATTTTCCGCGTCTTGATATCTGCGTTCGCTTTCGGCTATTTGCGCCAGCGCGATCAAGGCCGGCACATCAGCGGGTCGTTTGTCCAGAACCCGCCGGAACCAATCGGACGCACCGGCGGCGTTTCCCTGCATGAAGTTCAACCTGCCCATGTTCATCATGACATCCG
>DASVCP010000346.1:0-2189 GCA_036381555.1 Gammaproteobacteria bacterium | reverse complement strand
CCGGAGAGGGTGCCGGTTGTGTGTCGGCATTAGCTTCAACAACGGAAGCACGGACTTCAGGTTGCCCTGCGTATTCCAGCAAAATCTTCGGCATCTCTTCCGGCGGCACGACGTAATCCGCGACGCCGGTGGCGATTGCATTTCGCGGCATGCCGTCGAATTGCGCGGTTGCGGGATCCTGCACGATGCACAACCCGCCGGCCGAATTGATGTCCCGGATCCCGGATGAGCCGTTATTTCCCGTGCCCGAAAGAATGACACCGACCGACCGCGCCTTCTGATCCACTGCCAGCGAAGAGAATAAGGTATCAACCGGTTTACGATCGCCATGGGGAGCCCGCGGTCCGGTTGAGCACAGCACGCCCCCGTGAATTTTGAGCACCCGATCAGGGGCAATGACGTAGACATGGTTGGGTTCTATCGCCTGTTCGTCACCGGCCTGCACGACTTCCATTTCAGTCACCGAGCTCAACAGCTCGGCGATGTGACTCTCGTGGCTGGGATCCAGGTGCATTACAATGATCAACGCCATGCCGCTGTCAGATGGCATTGCCCCGACAAGACGCTTGGCCGCTTCCAGCCCGCCGGCCGACGCGCCGACGCCGATAAACAGCCTCGGTTTATCAATACCTTTTTTTGACGCTGTCTTCGTGAGTTGAACCTCCTGCGATACGTTTGCTCCGCATCAGGGAAAGCGTACGGTCAAATGCGATTACCGAATTCCCTTGTAGAACTACTTATCGATAAATAGATGGAATTTCCTATCCGGAGGGAGCCGCTTTCAGAGAATTCTTAACCTGCCGCGACAACAAAAAGCCGGACTTCGGCTGGTGATGATGGTAACTCAGCCAGCGTAGCACAAGTCAAGACTTTCGTCAGCTTCTTCAACTCAGGAACAAAAGCGCGTGCAGCATTTTCTCGAGCTGAAACCGGGACAAACCGGCTCAATACCACACCCACTCCAAGGCGCCGACGATATCGCTAACGTTTAAAAATCATAAGCACAACCGAAGTCGTGGAGAAATGAAATACAGGTAAAGCCCCCCGGGTTTTTACTTCAAGGGGTTTCTTTGAAACAGACTACGTGACCGTTAATCGGTTTTCAAACTATAGCCCTTTAACGTTGCCGCAAACTCTTGCAAAGCCTGAATGCCGGACTGCTCGGCGCGCCGGCACCAATCGGCCAGTGCCTGCAGCAGTTTTTCCTGATTGGCATAGCTGCACTCCCAGATTTTCAGCAACTGCTGGCGGAACTGATAGACCTTCTGCAGTTCCCTGCTGCTGGCTAGCGCTTTCTGCAAGTGCGCGCGATAGCGTTCGTTCATGCGTGAGCTTTCCCGGATCAGCGCCTTCTTGGTCTGGTGGAACAGAGCCTTGCCCTGCGCCACTTTGCCCTGCTCCTGTTTCAGAACGGGTTCGATTACCCGGTTGGCGTAATCGGCCATAACATGCATCTTGCTGCAGATAACCGCACGTACGGTTTCCATGTCGATATTCTGCTTCGCGGCATCGATCACCGGTTCCGGCGCGGTTTTCTTCACCTTGGCCAGACCCAGCGTTTGCAGAATGCGGATATACATCCAGCCGATGTCGAATTCCCAGGGCTTGATCGAAAACTTGGCCGAACTCGGATAGGCGTGATGGTTGTTGTGCAACTCTTCGCCGCCGATCCAGAACGCCCACGGAATCATATTGGTGGAATCATCCGGAGTTTCATAATTGCGGTAACCCCAGTAATGGCCGATGCCGTTGATGCCGCCGGCCCCATGGAACGGAATCCAGATCATCTGGATCGCCCAGATGGTGATGCCGATCGGACCTACCAGCAAGACCTGCAAGGGCAGCAGCAGCGAAACACCGGCAGACCTGAGCGAGCCATAATAGACATTGCGTTCCAACCAGTCGTCCGGCATGCCATGGCCATACTTGGACAGGGTTTCCGGATTCTTCAATTCCTTACGGTACAGTTCCGCCCCCTGGAAAAGCACCTTGCGGATACCGAAGTGACGCGGGCTGTGCGGATCGTCCCCGGTTTCGCACTTGGCATGATGCTTCCGGTGTATAGCAACCCATTCCAGTGTCGACATGCCGGTCGCCAGCCACAGCCAAAAACGGAAAAAGTGCACCACTACTGGATGCAGATCCAGACTCCGATGCGCCTGACTGCGATGCAGATATAAGGTAACCGA
>DASVCP010000345.1:0-6221 GCA_036381555.1 Gammaproteobacteria bacterium | reverse complement strand
GATACACGCCCAAGAAGAATTCGTCCCTTTAGAAAGATTGTTCTTTAAACCCATTGGTACCACAAAAGTCCCCTCTCACCCCGCACTTTGAACTTAATCTGCTCTCCCAAAAAAAGTTTTCCACAGTTTGCTCAGAAACTTTCCACCGTGGACCAACAGACTAGACACAAGATATTGAGTTATTTATCCTCACAAACCCTAGATATTGTAGATTTTCTCTTTTTCTTGGTGTAAATTTACGTAAGTAAATTTACACCAAGGGGGCATACCCCTTTGTGCTACCAACATAAAGAGATAGGGGGTTTATTGCTTATGGATACAAACGCAGTTATCGCCGAAGCCACCCAAACTCCTCACCAAGAACCCCACACCCAGACAGACACCACCTCGGAAATCGCGCTCACCGCGCCCGGCATGTACCGGGTCATCCGACGGAACGGGAAAATCACCGGGTTCGACAGGGAGAAGATCAAGGTTGCGATCACCAAGGCCTTCCTGGCCGTGGAAGGCGGTAATGCCGCGGCGTCGGCGCGCATCCATGAAAGCGTGGCCAGGCTCACCGGCAATGTGGTCGACGGGTTGACCCGCCGCAAACCGGACGGCGGCACATTCCATATTGAAGACGTCCAGGACCAGGTCGAACTGTGCCTGATGCGCGACGGACACCACAAGGTGGCCCGCGCTTACGTGCTGTATCGCGAGGAACGCGCCCGCGAACGCGCGGCGCAGGCGCAAACCACCAAGACGAAAAAGTCTTCCCAGCCGGTGCTGCATGTCACGCTGGCGGACGGCTCGACCGCGCCGCTGGACAGCGAGCGGTTGAAACTGCTGGCCGTGGAGGCCTGCAAAAACCTGGAGGCCGTCGACCCCGAGGCCATCGTGCGCGAGACCCAGCGCAACCTGTTCGACGGCATTCCGCAGAAGGAAGTCGGACCGGCGCTAACCATGTGCGCGCGGGTCATGATCGAGAAAGAGCCGAATTACAGCTATGTCGCCGCCCGCCTGCTGCTCGACACCATGCGCAGCGAGGCGTTGACGTTCCTGGGCGACGGCGCGGCCAACGCCACCCAGGCGGAAATGGTCGAGCGCTACCCGGAGTATTTCAAGCACTATGTCGCCAAAGCCGCCAAGCTGGAACTGCTGGACAGCGAGCTGACCCGCTACGACCTGGACAAGCTCGGCCGGGCGCTGAAACCTGAGCGCGACCAGCAGTTCACCTACCTGGGCCTGCAAACCCTGTATGATCGCTACTTCATCCATCACCATGGCACGCGCTTCGAACTGCCGCAGGCATTCTTCATGCGCGTGGCAATGGGGCTGGCCATCAACGAGGTGGACCGCGAAGCACGGGCGATCGAATTCTACGACCTGTTGTCGTCGTTCGATTTCATGAGCAGCACCCCGACGCTGTTCAATGCGGGCACGCTACGCCCGCAATTGTCGTCCTGCTACCTCACCACGGTGCCCGACGATCTCGACGGCATTTTTTCCGCCATCAAGGACGACGCGCTGTTGTCCAAGTACGCCGGCGGACTGGGCAACGACTGGACGCGCGTGCGCGCCATGGGCGCACACATCAAAGGCACCAACGGCAAGAGCCAGGGTGTGGTGCCGTTCCTGAAAGTCGCCAACGATACCGCAGTGGCCGTTAACCAGGGGGGTAAGCGCAAGGGCGCCATGTGCGCTTACCTCGAAACCTGGCATCTGGACGTCGAGGAGTTCCTGGAACTGCGCAAGAACACCGGCGACGACCGCCGCCGTACGCACGACATGAACACCGCCAACTGGATTCCCGACCTGTTCATGCAACGGGTCAGCCAGGACGGTGACTGGACGCTGTTCTCGCCCAACGACACGCCGGACCTGCATGACCTGTACGGCCTGGCGTTCAAAACGCGTTACGAGGAATACGAAGCCAAGGCCGACCGCGGCGAAATCAAAAACTTCAAGCGCATCAAGGCCAACACGCTGTGGCGAAAAATGTTGAGCATGCTGTTCGAAACCGGTCATCCGTGGATGACCTTCAAGGACCCGTGCAACCTGCGCAGCCCGCAACAACACGTCGGCGTGGTGCACTCGTCCAACCTGTGCACCGAGATCACGTTGAACACCTCAGACACTGAAATCGCGGTCTGCAACCTGGGCTCGGTCAACCTCGCCCAGCATGTCGACGGCAACGGTCTGAATATCGAAAAACTGGAAAAGACCATCAATACCGCCATGCGCATGCTGGACAACGTGATTGACTACAATTACTACAGCGTGCCGCAGGCGCGGCGCTCCAACCTGCGTCACCGTCCTGTCGGCCTCGGCGTAATGGGCTTCCAGGATGCGCTGTACAAAATGCGCATCCCCTACGCCTCGCCGGAAGCGGTGGAATTCGCCGACCGCAGCATGGAGGCGGTCAGCTATCACGCCATCAAGGCTTCGACCCACCTCGCCGAGGAACGCGGCACCTATAGCACCTTCGGCGGTTCCTTGTGGAGCCAGGGCATATTGCCGATCGACTCCATTCAGAAACTGGATGACAACCGTGAAGGCTATCTGCAAATGGATCGCTCCAGCACCCTGGACTGGAACGGCCTGCGTGAACGCGTGCAGACGGTCGGCATGCGCAACTCCAACTGCATGGCGATCGCGCCGACCGCGACGATATCCAACATCTGCGGGGTCAGCCAGTCGATCGAGCCGACGTACCAGAACCTGTTCGTCAAATCGAATTTGTCGGGCGAGTTCACCGTCGTCAACCCCTACCTGGTAAACGATCTGAAAGCGCGCGGCCTGTGGGACGACGTCATGGTCAACGACCTGAAGTACTACGACGGCAGCGTGCACCCGATCGACCGAATTCCCGACGACATGAAACAGCTTTACTCCACCGCGTTCGAAATCGACCCGCGCTGGCTGGTGGAAGCGGCATCGCGGCGGCAGAAGTGGATCGACCAGGGCCAGTCGCTCAACCTGTACATGTCGGAGCCCTCCGGCCAGAAGATGGACAACCTTTACAAGCTGGCCTGGGTGCGCGGGCTCAAAACCACCTATTATCTCCGCTCGATCGGCGCGACTCACGTCGAAAAGAGCACGATGGCCACCCGCGACGGCAAGCTGAACGCGGTTATGTCCATGGATGGACGGTATGCCGACGCGCCAGGAGGCAGCGCGACGGCGATGTCCATGGATGGACGGGGCAGCGGGCCGGCGCAGACAGCGGTGGCGGCCGGTGCGCATCACAGCAACGGTAATGGCAACGGTCATGCGGTTGACACGCTTGACGATATCAACGGTGACAACGCCGAGGCGCCGAAAGCCTGTTCGCTGCTCGATCCGGATTGTGAGGCCTGCCAGTAACCATGGCGGCTGTTAAGAAGGCAACCAAACTTCGACGGGTGACGAAGCGAAGTGCAGGACAGTCATCACGGACAATGCCTGGCGCTCTCATGGAGGAGACGTCAGCGGAAAACATTGTCCGCGATGACTGATTCACCGGTTGTCAAATTCGAAACCGCCTCAAGCGCAGGAGGATTTATGCAAAACCTTGCCGTCAGCAACAGCAGCGCCATCACTGAAACCATCGACTACTGGGCGGATGAAAAATATAAACTCTTGCGAGGCGCATCCGCGCACGCCGGTCTCAAACGGAAAAAGGTGATCAGCCGCCTGCTGCCGCGCTGGGAACGGCAAAAGCAGAAACGCCTGGAACGGGTGCAAACGTTGTTGGACGGCGGCAAATAATAAAACGAACCGTTAAGTCTTCGCATTCAGCGAAAAGAGCTATCAAACAAGAGGAAATGATTATGATACAAGATTGGGATGATCCGTTGGCCAGCCTGGGCAAACCGCAAAAGCCGGTAACCACGCAGCGATCCTCGACAATCCATGAAGAAAAACCGGTGCCGGCCGCGGTGGTTGAAGGCGCCCTGCAACAAATCAGCGAAGAAGACAGCCGCGAGTTGAGGCAACTGAGCGCCGGCGAGGCTCCGCAGGTCAATCCCGACCCGACAGCCGCCGACGAATACACGCATGTGATCGCGGCCGGTGCCACCGGCCTGGAAGCATTGGAAAAAGGCGCCGCGCGCATTCAGGTGGACGACAAAAAAATCATCAACTGCCGCGCCGATCTCAACCAGCTGGTACCGTTCAAGTACGACTGGGCCTGGCAAAAATACCTCGACGCCTGCGCCAATCACTGGATGCCGCAGGAAATCAACATGACCGCCGACATCGCGCTGTGGAAAAGCCTCGACGGCCTGACCGAGGACGAGCGCATCATCATCAAGCGTAACCTGGGATTTTTCTCGACGGCCGACTCGCTGGTGGCCAACAACCTGGTGCTGGCCGTCTACCGCCACATCACCAATCCCGAATGCCGCCAGTACCTGCTGCGCCAGGCGTTCGAGGAAGCCCTGCACACGCATGCCTACCAGTATTGCGTGGAATCGCTGGGGCTGGATGAAGGCGAAGTCTTCAACATGTACCGCGAACTGCCGTCGGTCGCTTCGAAAGCCGAATGGGCCCTGCCCTACACCCAGAGCCTGGCCGACCCAGACTTCTATACCGGCACACCGGAAAACGACCAGCGCCTGCTGCGCGACCTGATCGCGTTCTACGTGGTGTTCGAAGGCATTTTCTTCTATGTCGGCTTCACCCAGATCCTGTCGATGGGCCGCCGCAACAAGATGACCGGCGTCGCCGAACAGTTCCAGTACATCATGCGCGACGAATCGATGCACATGAACTTCGGTATCGACGTGATCAACCAGATCAAGATCGAGAACCCGCATTTATGGACGCCGGCCTTCAAGAACGAAATCATCAGCCTGATCAAGACCGGCGTGGATTACGAAATCCGCTACGCTTACGATACCATGCCCCGCGGCATCCTCGGTCTAAACGCGCCGATGTTCGAGGAGTACGTCCACTACATCGCCAACCGCAGATGCCTGCAGATCGGCCTGCCGGAACAATACCCCGGCGCCGGCAATCCCTTCCCGTGGATGTCCGAAGTACTCGACCTGAAAAAGGAGAAAAACTTTTTCGAAACCCGTGTCACCGAGTACCAGACCGGCGGCGCATTGACCTGGTAATTTTTCTTATTGCAACAAAACCAAAAAAGGCCGGGTTCACACCGGCCTTTTTTATTTCACGTATTTTTACCGGCAGTATCCCCCCCATTACACCTGTTGTTGTAAACACCCCGGGCAAAAAACACCGAAACCGGGAAACTAATTTATTTTTTTGTTTTACTAACTTTACAACTGCATCACTTTTTGAAACAGGAGTTGTTGAATATCCAGACAAAGGAGATTAAGCTGGGGCTACTTATAGGAAAGACTGCTGCCAGGATAGAATCCCGGGGGATATGCATATGAACATGCGGAAAACGCAACCACACTGCCACCAGGAGTCCAGGCTTTTCTTCAACACCGATCGCATACTTCGTTGGATGCGCTGGTACAACCGCCGGAACGATCCGCATCCCGAATTGACGGCGTTTGAGCAACAGTTACGGGAGGAATCGGAAGCGGCCCGGAAACCGGGCTTGATACGAAAAGTCCTGAGGCTGCGAGCCTGAGTCAAAAAAACGGGGGCAAAGCCCCCGTTTTTTATTTTAAAAGCATCTAACCACGGAGCGCACAGAGAACACAGAGAAAAAAAGAAGAAGAAAGCAAAAAAATATATACAATTTCTGATATTACGTTTTTAACTTTAAATGTCTTTAACTCCGTGAGCTCCGTGTCCTCCGTGGTTGAAATTATATAAGGATGCCCTCTCATCCTTGCGCTCCGTGGTTAAATATTTTTTTCATGGGTGGGTGTTATGACGCCGTTGTGTTCGAAAGGCAGACGTCGCCCCCACCCTTCCAGGTTGACGCTGCCCTTGACGGTATAGTTCAGCGGCTTGCCGATGATGTTGTTCAGATTGCCGAACTGCCTGACGAACGCCATCGTACTGCTGGTCAGCTTCGTCACCAGGATTTCACTGCCGTACGCCGGCAGGGTCACCGAGCGGGCGCTGGCGCCCGACGCCAGGCGATCGTCGTTCAAATAAACCGTGTACTCCAAGCCGGCAATGGGAATCTCGAAACTGTTGGGATTGCGCAAACGCAGACTGACTTCAAACGTCTGTTCGAACAGCGTCAGACTCTCCAGCCTCAAATCGGCGATGTTCACCTCGGGCGGCTCGGGCCGCAACCGCGTACCCGCGCAGGCAGCCAGCAAAAC
>DASVCP010000344.1:0-12200 GCA_036381555.1 Gammaproteobacteria bacterium | reverse complement strand
AGTACGCCCCGGGTTGGGCGGCCAGCCAGGCTTCGGATGAGACAGAGTCGATAATGTTGCCGGGAGTGGTTTGAACAGAGGGTGGTTGGGGCTCGGTGACGGCAAGAGTATCGGATGTAACGGAGTGTTCGGTCCCGTTGTCCGGATCGCTATTCGAGGTATCCAGAACAGCAGGTTCGATTTTGACCGGCCCGCTGGAATCCACATCTGTCACAGCCGGATTTCTGTTTTCCGTTTCCATGATGGCAAGCTTGGAATTGGTAACGGAGGAGGGGTGGGTTGACGGCGCGGGAGAATCCGCAGTCCGGTTGGCGGTCAGCCAGAAAACCAGCGGCGCCAGAATCGCCGCCGGCAAAACCAGGCTTAAGAACAGTCTGCTGAACGGTTTTTTGGGGGAGCTGTTGCCGTTATGCCCGTTTAATGCTTCACAGGTCAGTCGGTTGACTTTGCCGGGTAGTCCGCCGCAACCGCTTTGAATGACTGCCAGCTCTTTTGGCGTAAGCGGCATTGCCCGGTTTGCGCCCGCATGTTCCAGCCGAAAACGAATGTAGTCTTCAATATCCTGGCGGGCCAACGGTCGAAGCAGTGTGCTGAATATATCGTCGGGTTTCAGCAATGAAGGATCGATTTTGGCCAGCGTCTCGTCGATTTTGCGCTCGCCGACCAGAATCAACTTTAAGCGACCGTAATTTTGTCTGGCGACGGCGGTTAGAAACTTGAGCAGGGTATGCAGTGTTTTCGCTGTGAGCAAATGAGCATCGTCAATCAGCAGGACCGGTTGAAGCCGGTCGAACAGGTGACGGAAGATGCGATTGGCGGCCTTAACCGCGAGTTCCTGGGTGCCGGACTTGTTGTCAGGCTCGCTGGCCCCGGCCAGGGTTTGCAGGAGCGCATTTATGGTGTGGCCGGATTTTGCCTTGTGCAAATCAATGGCCAGTCCCTCGGGGACGTCGCATAACAAGCGATGGCAGAATGATGTTTTGCCGATGCCCGGCTCACCTTTAATGACTTGTATGCCCTCATGATTCGAGAGTTGCTGATAAACACCGTTGATCAGCATACCGAGCGCGGTGTTTACGAAATAATCCTTGCAGCGCTCCGGGGGTAGGAAAGGCTGAGTGTCGAGGTTGAGTGTTGCCAGGGCCTGCGCATTCAGTTGAGGGGCGTCAAGCATGACTGTCTCTGATTAAGTCCGATACTTCGTTAAAAGTTCGATCAAAATGCTCATTTATTCGCATATAAACTCCAAACTATTCTTATGCCGGGCTCCGCCCATCGCCCTCTTGCTTAGGTTCTACGCAGAGCACGCCGCGCTAACGCTACTCAATCAGAGCTTGCCAGGACTACCTGGATATTCTGGGATTGAAAAGGCGCTCGTGTTCGGCGATGGCGAACCGGTCCGTCATGCCTGCAATGTAATCCGAGATGACACGGGCTTTGCGGTTTTCGGGCTCGTCGGGCAAATTAAGGCTGTGCGGGTCGTTGATTTTGTTTTGATAATCTTCAGGCAGCAACAGGGAGTCCTGCATGTAGGCGGAGAATATATCCTTGATAAGTTGCTGCGATTTAACGGCCATGCGATAGACGCGGTAATGCTTGTAAAGTTTCCTGCGCAGGAAGCTCTTCAGTTCCTGGTTGGCGGTTTGCAGCTCGGCACTGAACTGTATCAGCGGTTGTTTGTGCTGCCTGACGTCATCGATACTGGCAACCCCGGATTGCCGTATCGCCAGCAGGCTGGTATCGATCAGGTCGGTAACCTGTCTATTGATCATGCGGCGCACGGTTTCGTGTACCTGGCGTCGCTGATGGAGTCCGGGGTAGAGCGCCTTAACGGCGCTGTATTCGGTTTTGAACAGGGCCAGCTCAAGCAGTTGTTCGATATTGATCAAACCGGATCGCAACCCGTCATCCACATCGTGGTTGTTGTAAGCAATTTCGTCGCACAGGTTGGCCAGCTGCGCCTCCAGGCCTGGCTGTCGTTTCTTGAGAAATCGCTCGCCGACATCGCCCAGGGCCGCTGCGGCGGTTTTTGAGCAATGCTTGAGTATGCCTTCCCGGGTTTCGAACATGAGATTCAGGCCGTCGAACTCGGCATACCGTTCTTCCAGCACATCAACGACCCGCAAGGACTGCAGGTTATGCTCGAAGCCGCCGTGGCTTCGCATGCAATCGTTAAGCGCGTCCTGGCCTGCGTGACCAAAAGGCGTATGTCCCAAATCGTGGGCGAGTGAAATCGCCTCGACCAGGTCTTCATGCAGTCCAAGACTGCGCGCGGCCGACCGTGCAATTTGCGCCACTTCCAGCGAATGCGTCAGGCGGGTGCGGAACAAATCCCCTTCATGATTAACGAAGACCTGCGTTTTATATTCGAGACGACGAAAGGCGGCGGAGTGAATGATTCTGTCGCGATCCCGCTGGTATTGGTTGCGATAGCCGGGCGAGGACTCCGGGTGACGGCGCCCCTTGGAGCGACGCTCATCGGCGGAATAAGGCGCAAGTTTCGAAGGGTACGTTTGTTTTGTCGCTTCTCGGGTCACTGCTTTCTTGCCGTTAACGAGTTTGTTGTAGGCATTCCAGATATTCCTTTAACGCTGCCCCGCTGTAATTATCTGAAATAATGGCATGTCCAATGCGCTCCAACAATACCAGCCGTATTGCGCCGTCTTTGACTTTTTTGTCGCGCGCCATCAACTGGAGAAAATCCGCGGCGCCCATGCCCGCGGGCGTTTTGACGGGCAGATGCACGTTCTCAAGCAGTGCCTTGATCCGACCGACGTCCTTCCCGCTCAGATAGCCGCACCGTTGTGAAAACTCTGCCGCCAGCAGCATGCCAACGCCCACCGCTTCCCCGTGCAGCCACCCCTGGTATTTTACAAAAGTCTCGATCGCATGGCCGAAAGTGTGGCCGAGGTTGAGCAGGGCGCGCACGCCTTGCTCGTGTTCGTCGGCGGCGACAATCTCAGCCTTGCAACGGCAGGATTTTTCGATGGCCACACTCATTGCCTGGGGATCGAGGTTGAGCAATCGCGAATAATTGGTTTCCAACCATTCGAAGAAATCGTCCATGTGAATCAGGCCGTACTTGATCACTTCGGCCAGGCCGGCGCTCAGCTCCCTTGGGGGCAGGGTACGCAGCACGGAGATATCGGCAAGTACACAACGCGGCTGGTAGAACGCGCCGATCATATTTTTGCCCAGTTCGTGGTTGACCCCGGTTTTGCCGCCGACCGAGGAATCGACCTGCGCCAGCAGGGTGGTCGGAATCTGAATGAAGTGAACGCCGCGTTGGTAGGTGGCGGCGGCGAAGCCCGTGATATCGCCGACCACTCCGCCGCCCAGGGCGATCAGGGTGCAGTGGCGGTCATAGCCGTTATTCAACAGCTCGGTGTAAATGAGGTTGAGCGATGCCAGGGTCTTATGCTGCTCGCCGTCGGGAAGAGCCAGTAGCCGGTAATCGTACTCCTCAAGCGCCTGCTCGATGCTGCTCCGCAGCAACGGCAATACGGTTTCGTTGCTCACAACCAGCACTTTTCTGCCGGTGATATGACGGCGCAGCAATTCCGGCCGGGACAGCAATTGTTCACCTATGTAAATGGGATAACTACGGTTTCCCAGTTCGACAGTTAATGTCTGCATTTGAGAAGGCTTCACAAATTTACGGTATTTTCGCCATGTCGATAATACTATGAATGGCGGTGTTAATTCTGCACCTGTACGCAGATTCCTGCGAATGGGCGAATGGACAGTGGTTTGGAGCGTTTTGAGCCAGAAAGCCGGTAAAGGAATGACGAAAGTACTGTGGAGCTTGGGGGCGGGGAACGATGAAGCCTCCCGCCCCGGTAAATTAATTAATCCAACGCCAGGCTTTCCTTGATGATTTTAGGGGTTACGAAGATCAACAGTTCGGACTTGTCGTCTTCGGTCGTTGTGCGCCGGAAGAGGCGGCCGATGCCCGGCAAATCGCCGAAGAAAGGCACTTTATCGACCTGATCTATCATTGAATGTTCGAATATGCCGCCTAACACCACGGTTTCGCCGTTGTTGACCAGCACCTGGGTGTTAATTTCCCGGGTATCAATGCTGGGGATCTCATTGAATATTTCGCCTACCGTGTCGTTGTTGACGGTCAGGTCCATGATGATGCGGTCGTCCGGTGTGATTTGCGGCGTGACCGTCAGGCTGAGAACGGCCTTTTTGAATGAAACAGAAGTTGCCCCGCTTGAGGAGGCTTCCTGATAAGGAATTTCAACCCCTTGTTCGATAAACGCTTCTTTCTGATTGGCGGTAATCACGCGGGGACTGGAAATGATTTCACCCCTGCCTTCGGCCTGCAAGGCCGAAAGCTCAAGCTCGAGCAGCGTGCCCAGAGGCAGCCTGGCCAGCGCCAGGGCAAAGTTGCCGAAACCGCCGGCAACCGGCAAGTTGACATTCATGCGGTCGTTGAGGGGGATTTCATCGCCGTTGAGGATATTGGTAACTGCATTCAGATTTCCCGTGCCTACCGTACCTTCCGAATCGTTGGTAAAGGTATCCCGAGTTACCCCGAAACGGACGCCCAACTCTTTGTTGAAATCGTCGTTGGCAATCACAATGCGCGACTCGATCAGAACCTGCCTTACCGGAATGTCCAGACGAGCAATCAGCCCTCTTATCTCCTCAAGGCGTTCGGCGGTTTCCTGGACCAGCAACGTGTTGGTGCGTTGGTCGATGCTTACCCTGCCGCGTTCTGATAATAATCCCCCGCCCCCGCCCCCGCTTCCGCCGGTAAGCAGGGCGGCCAGATCGCTGGCCTTGGCGTAATTAATTTGAATATACTCGGAACGCAGGGGAGCGAGTTCCTGCACCTGTTGCATCGCCTCCAACTCGAGTTTTTCCCGGGTGGCGATTTCCTCGGTCGGCGCGATCAGCAATACGTTGCCTGACTTGCGCATCGCCAGTCCTTTGGAGTCCAGAATGATATCCAGCGCCTGGTCCCAAGGTACGTTCTTGAGACGCAGCGTAAGTTTGCCGGAGACGGTGTCGCTCACAACCACATTCAGGTTGGTGAAGTCGGCGATTAATTGCAGGACGGAGCGAACCTCGATGTCCTGGAAATTGAGTGACAGCCTTTCGCCGGTGTAACCGAACTTTTCCTTGATCTGCTGTTCGCGGATTTCCTTGGGGATGGGTTTAAGCTCCAGGGTGAATAAATCATCCGACTGGTAAGCGAGGTGTTCGAAATTACTGTCCACCGGACTGACGATCAGCCTGACATTGCCGTCATATTGGAAGGTGTCTATCGTCTTTGCGGGAGTCGCAAAGTCCAGCACATCGAGCCGGCGGGCAAGATTGTCGGGAAGCTGGGTGCCCCTGAAATCAACGATTAACTTTCCCCCTTCTTCGTTGACGTCTACGGGGATGCTTGCATTGGATAGACCGACGATGATTCTGGCTTCTCCTTCCGCGCCTCGTCGAAAATCGATATCGGTAATACTGCGGCCGGTTGGGCTTCGTTGCGCCCCCTGAATGCGTGCACTGGGTAAGTTGCCTCCCTGCGCAGTGGCCACATTGTTACCGGAACCGGTTTCGTTTTCCAGTGTCAGGTAAATTTTGTTACCTTCAATTTCCGTTTTGTAGGGGACCAGTTGCGTCATGTTAAGAACAACACGCGTCCTGTCTTTGCCTTCCGCAGTACTGATGGAGCGTGCCAGCCCCAAACCGATGGGCAGCATTTTCTCAGACAGTTCATTTTTGGTGTTGGCCAAATCCAGGACGATTCGAGCCGGATCGTTAATGGTGAAAGTCAGGGGTTCGGTAGCGGGTTCGGCAAGCTGGATTGCTATCTGCAGGCGATTGCCGGAGAGAGTATTAAAGGTGATATCTTTAAGCGAGTTGGCCGCCATGCCGCCCAGCGGATAGCATAAACAATACAGCATGCCAGCGGCTATAAAGGCTCCTCTCAAGCGGCCTTGGTGCCCGGCCCGCGGCTTGACCGATGGCGCAATTTTGCTTTTGTTGTTAATCATGACCGATCTCCGTACTGGCGGATTTATGTTTGCTCTCCGAGAGTGAGTGATATTTCTCTTTCTACCCACGCTCCCAGACCATCTGGAATAATTTCGAGAAGATCAATGCTGTCTTCTTCGATTCGGATTACTTCTCCAAAATTCTGGCCCATGTAGTTGCCTCTTTGGATCCGGTGAATAGTGCCTTCAGGATCTTTGACCAGTCCCCAAACCTGGCCTTGCTGTTCCAACGTTCCAACCATTTGCAAAGAGTCGAGCGGGAAAAATTCCAAGGTTTCCTTGCGTCGTTGTATATCAGGTGCCGCCCCGTTGTTATTGGCCACTTCCTGTTCCTGTGCGGCTACCGGAGGATCAAACGGCGCCCGGTAATCAAAAACGGAATAAACGTGGTTTTTGTAAGGCTGGAATTGAGGCAATGGTTCAACGCTGCCCTGATACTTGCTTTTTGTTTCTTCAACATATTGCCGTAAATCGTTCATATCGCCCGCACAGCCTGACAGGAGCATGACCAACACCGGCCAGGTGAACGCCTGACTGATGGGGGGACGGTTGCGGAATAACAACGACATCACAGAGTCTCATTTGAAAGGTAATGATAGGTTTTTGCCGTCATTTCCATAACAAGTTCGTCGGCGGCATTTTTGTCGGGCGAGCTGATTGAGATGTTGTGCAGAGTCACGATTCTCGGCAAAGCGGCGACATCGCTGACAAACTTCCCGAGTTCGTGATAGGTGCCGAAAACTTTTAATGAAATAGGGTACTCAGCGTAAAATTCTTTGGTAACTGTTCCGGTTGGTTTGAAGAAGTCGACTTTAAGACCGTTTGACGAGCTGGTTTGGGACAAGTCCACCAGCAAACTTTCAACTTCGGTTTTATTCGGCAGCTGCCTCAACATGGCGCCGAAGGATCGTTTCATATCCTCCAGTTGTTCCTTGTAGGCTTCCAGGTTGGCGGCTTTGCGTTGCTGCTGGTCGAACCGCTGTTTGAGTTCGACTTCTTCGCGCTGGAGCTTTGCGATTTGCTCAAGCTGAGGCTTGATGATTCTCATATAGCCGAACAGCAGAATACCCGCCACCAGGACAACGAGCACGCCGAGTCTGATGGGCAGGGGCGCAACCCCGATTTTCTTGTAACTCTCGGGATCGTTAAGAAAATCACGTACTTCATCGAGTGTCATGGGTTATTCGTCTCCCTCAGAGCCGGTCGCCGACTCTTGTTGAAGGCGCAGTTTGAAAAGCGATATGCGTTTGTCTTTATCGGCCTGGATAACTTCCAGGACAGGGCCCTTCAGCCAGGCGGATGCTTCCAGATTTCTCATATACGCGGATACGCGGGCGTTCGACTCTGCCGAACCCTCTATGCTCAGCTGTTTGCCATTTTGCTTGATACTTTGGAGCCAGACTCCTTCGGGCAGTGTAGTCACCAGCTCCTCGAACAAATGTACAATCTCTGGACGGCTCCTTTGCAATTCCTGAATTACGTTCATGCGAGCCAGCAGGTTTGCTTTGGTTTTTTCGATATCCTTGATTTCCTGCAGCTTGGTGTTAAGAATGTCGATCTCACTTTGCAGATACTGGTTTCTCGATTGATGGTGTGCGACATGGTTGCCAACATGAAATCGGGCGGCGAAGACAATCAGGGCGGCAATAATGCCGATCCCGACAGCATGAGTCATGAACCTTGCGGTAAGTTCCTTGCGTCGTTCCTCGCGCCAGGGAAGTAAGTTTATCTGACTCATGTTAAACCCCGCGCAACGCCAGGCCGCAGGCGATCATCAATGAAGGTCCGTCGCTTTGAAGGCGTTGCCGGGCGACACGGCCTGCCAGCTTTACATTATTAAATGGGTTTGCGATGCCGGTGGCGATGCCAAGATTCGACTCCACCAATTCCGCGATTCCCGGTATGCTGGCGCATCCTCCGGCCAGCGCAATGTAATCGACGAATTCATGTTCGCTGGAAGAATAGAAGAACTGCAGGAAGCGCCCCACCTGCTGGGCCATGGTCAGCTTAAACGGTTCCAGCACTTCGGGTTCGTAGTTTTCTGGCAGCCCGCCTTCTTTTTTGACGCGGCCGGCGTCTTCATAGGAAAGGCCGTAACGGCGCATGATTTCTTCGGTCAACTGCTTGCCGCCGAAAGGCTGTTCCCGGGTGTAAATCAGTTTGCCATCTTCGATAACATTCAGGCTCGTCATGGTGGCTCCGATATCAATGACAGCTGTTATCTTATCGACACCATAGTCCGGAATTTGATCGGTAATTAGCGTGTAGGCGTTTTCGATGGTGTAAGCTTCGACATCGACAATTTTGGCCGTTAATCCGGCCAACTCGGCGACGGCCGTTCGGGTACTGACGTTTTCGCTTCTTGATGCCGCCAACAGCACTTCGACTACGTCCGGGTTGTCCCGGGCGGGGCCCAGAATTTCGAAGTCTAGATTGACTTCGTCCAGCGGATAAGGGATATATTGATCGGCCTCCGCCTGAATCTGGGTTTCCATCTCGTCTTCGCCGAGGTTGGCCGGCATGGTGATCTTTTTTGTGATCGCCGAAGAGCCGGCAACCGCCAGGGCGGCGTGCTTGGCGCGGGTGCCGGATTTTTTTACCGCCCGGCGCAGGGAGTCTCCCACGGCTTCCACATCCTGAATATTTTTCTCGGTGACGGCGCTGGTGGGCAAAGGCTCGACGGCGTAGCTCTCGACCCGGTAGCCGTCTTTGCTTTTACTGAATTCCAGCAGTTTTACCGAGGTCGAACTGATGTCGATCCCCAGTATCGGTGATTTTTGCGAGCCGAGAACAAACACCGGATTTTCCTGTCTCTTTATGGGGTTAGATAGCCTACATGAATCAATGCATTAAATACTAGTACTAAGTCTATAAAAATACTAGCCTAAATCCTAACAATCGCCACTGGAAAGTGAAATCTTTATAATCCCCAGACTTTGGCCCTCGCGCTGTCTGGATCCGTGCTTAAGACCATGAAAAACAGGAAATTACTCTTAAAACTGACCGCCATAGTACTGATTTTAAGCGTGGTCGCGGCAGCGCTGGGGGCGCTGACAGTTTTCGGCGCCTACCTCTACTTATCGCCCGGGTTGCCCCCCGTCTCCAGTCTGAAGGACGTCCGTTTGCAGGAGCCGTTTCGGATTTATAGCCGGGACGGTAAGCTCATCGGGGAGTTCGGCGAAAAGCGGCGGATTCCTCTGGCAATCGACGAAATCCCCCCGCGAATACAGCAGGCTTTTCTGGCAGCCGAGGACGACCGGTTTTATAAGCATCCGGGCGTCGATTACCAGGGATTGATAAGAGCGGTCATCAACCAGCTCATGAAGGGAGACAGGTCTCAGGGCGGCAGCACGATTACCATGCAGCTGGCCCGGAATTTTTTTCTCAGCAACGAAAAAACATATATAAGAAAGGCTAACGAGATTTTCCTGGCTCTGCAGATCGAAAAAGAACTGTCCAAAGATAAAATCCTCGAGCTTTATCTGAACAAGATTTACCTGGGAAAAAGGGCTTATGGCGTCGCCGCGGCGGCCAGGATTTATTACGGCAAGACGGTGGACGAACTGACACTGGCGGAAACAGCGATGATCGCCGGGCTGCCCAAAGCCCCGTCCACGTACAACCCGATAGCCAATCCCACAAGAGCGGTGGAGCGGCGCAACTATGTTTTGGGGCGCATGCTAGACCTTGAAATGATCGACAAGGCGCAATACGAGGAGGCCGTCGCCGCCCCGGTCACCGCCCGCGAACACGAGAGCATGTCGGAAGTGGAGGCCTCCTATGTCGCCGAAATGGTGCGGATGTTCGTGGTTGGGCAGTACGGGGAAGAAGCCTACGATTCGGGTTTGAGAGTCTACACCTCGCTGGACAGCCAATTGCAGGCAGCCGCGAACAAGGCTTTGCGCAGCGGCTTGCTGGATTATGAGCGGCGGCACGGCTATAAGGGTCCTGTTCGTCGGCTGGAGTTGCCCGACAATACCAAGGCGATTACGCTGCTTGTGGATCAACCGCCGTCAGATCAAGAGACGGAAGCTGACGCGCTCCAGGCGGACAGGCCGGCCGAAGAGGAAGCGGCGCTTGAACCGGGGGTGCACGTGTTACCTCAGGCTGAGGCGGATAGCCTGCTTGAAGAAGTGGGATCTTTTGGAAATATCCGGCCCGGCCTGGTGCTTGGATTTCAGCAACAGGAAGCCGGGACCCCGGCCAATGCCGAAACGCCTTCTGCTGGGCCGGTCGAGTATGCCGAGCTCTATCTTGGCCATGGCCGGCGAGGACGCTTGGCGTTTGAAGGCGTGCAGTGGGCTAGGCAGTATATCACTCCGGATCAGCAGGGACCGGAACCCGAGTCTTTGCAGGGTGTTGTCAAGGTTGGCGATATCGTCTGGCTAAGCCAGACTCAGGAAGGCGGCTGGCAGTTGGCGCAATTGCCGGAAGTCGAGGGAGCGCTGGTGTCTTTGGATCCGCAAAATGGGGCCATCGTATCGCTGGTGGGCGGATTCGATTATTTTAAGAGTAAGTTTAATCGTGCCATACAGGCCAAGCGTCAGGCAGGGTCCAGTTTCAAACCGTTTATCTATACGGCCGCATTGAACAATGGATTTACAGCGGCCAGTATCATCAATGACGCTCCCGTGGTGTTTGATGATCCGGCGCTGGAAGGTAAATGGCGTCCCGGGAATTACAGTGGGAAATTTTACGGGCCGACCCGGTTGCGCGAAGGTCTGGTAAAGTCGCGTAACTTGGTATCGATTCGTTTGTTGATTGCGTTGGGTATCGGTAAGGCGCGGGAGTATGCCAAGCATTTCGGCTTCATCGATGACAGTTTGCCCAGAGATTTGTCTTTGGCATTGGGCAGCGGCACGGTCACACCGTTGGAGCTGGCTTCAGGATTTGCAGTATTTGCCAATAACGGCTTTCGCATCCAACCGTTTTTTATCGATCGTATTGAAGACGCGGGCGGTGAAACCATATGGATGGCCGACTACACCCTGGCGTGTCTGGAGTGTTTTCTTGAGACTCAGGATCCGCTGAGCCTGGAAGAAAATTTCAAAGTTGAGTGGCCGGTGGAGAGGGCTGAATCCGGGTTGGATGAGGGGAACACGGGCGGAGATGATATAAACCTTGCCGCCGATACAGGCGTTGCAGAGACGCAGGCGGAAACGGCCGTTTTCCCCGCGGACGAAACGCTTACGTCGGGTGAGGAAGCGGAGCCACCCAGGCTCAAGCGGGTGCTTCGTCAGGCCGAACGGGTGTTGGATCCGAAGGTTTCGTTTATTATGAATTCCATTTTGCGCGACGTGGTTCAGCGGGGCACGGCCGTGCGGGCCAGAGTGTTGGGGCGCAACGATCTGGCCGGAAAAACGGGGACGACCAACGACCAATTCGATGCCTGGTTTAACGGGTTTAACCATCAGTACGTCGCGACTGTATGGGTGGGCTATGATTCCTTGCAACCGCTTGGGGCTGGCGAGACTGGTTCCCGTGCCGCACTGCCCATCTGGATTGACTACATGCAGACCGCGCTCGAAGGTGTGCCTGAGAAACCGCTTATGCAGCCCGACGGAATCGTATCCATCCGTATCGATTCGCAAACAGGACTGTTGGCGACCGCGTCGTCCGAAGATGTGTTGTTTGAGTATTTCCGTACGGAGAATGTGCCGACAGAAGAGGCCGACACAGTGACTGACGGCGACATTTATTTGGATTCCCCGCAAGAAGCGGCGACCCCCGAAGTGGATACCCTGTTTTGAAACCTTCATTTAAGCATTAAGTACTGATTCTCAAAGTTTTATCGTGAAAAGCGGCAAAAACAAACAACAAATCGCAAGGCTACGCGAACAGCTGGCACAAGAGGCGGCTCGCATTATGGCCGACCAGACAATACGAAACTTTGAGTTGGCCAAGCGCAAAGCTTGCGAGCGGTTGAGGTATTCCGGCAAACAGGCCTTGCCGGGCAACGATGAAATCCAGGCGGCGCTGCAGACATATCTGGATATTTTCAGAAGCGACAGCCAACCGGTGCTGCTGAAAAAGTTACGCTCCGTTGCCTGCGAAGCCATGGTGTTTCTGCGGGAGTTTCAGCCCAGGCTGGTAGGCGCCGTGCTCAATGGAACGGCCGATGAGTATGCTGCGGTACATTTACATGTTTTTGTCGATCCCGAGGAGCGAGTGCTGCAGTTTCTCATGGACCGGGGA
>DASVCP010000343.1:0-2758 GCA_036381555.1 Gammaproteobacteria bacterium | reverse complement strand
AAGCTCAATACTCAAATACTTTAATACTTGGATTCTTGTTTCTCTGTTTCCCCCGTGATCAAATGGTTTTGAATTTTTTCGCTGCAAAATAATAATAGATTGCCAGCAGCAACATGCCGCCGGAAACGGGCAGGGTGAGCTTTACCATGAAGTCCCAACCCAGCGCGAACAGCAGCCAGCCGGCGCTCAGAGCGCTGACAGCCTGGACGGCATAGACGATAAAATCGTTGGCCGCCTGAACCTTGTAGCGTTCGTGGTACCGGTAGGCTTGCGGCAGCAGCGCGGTTCCCGCCACGAACAGGAAATTCCAGCCCACGCCCAACAAAATCAGCGAAGCGCTGTAATGCATGAAGCCGTGCCCCTGCAGCGCCAGTATCCCCATAACCAGGTAGATTACGGCGCCCGCGAACATGAGCGTATGCAAACCTATATAACGGAACAGCAATATATTGAACACCGAGGGCAGGAACATGGCGGCAATATGCCACTGGATCACCCGCTTCGTTTGCGAGAAATCAAAACCGTCTATGTGGTTCATGCTGATGGGCGTGGCGGTCATTAAAAAACTCATCACCGCGTAGGACGTGACGGCGGCGGCCAGGGCGACAAAAAACACCGGCTGCCGGGCTATGACGAACAGCGGGCGGGATCGCGGCGTTTCAAGCTCGATTTTTTGCGCGACGGGGTTTCGGAAAGCGTAAAGCAGTGCAAGCGCAATCATCAAAATGACAGTCATGATCAGGAACGAACCTGCAAACTCCTGGCGGAGCCAGTTCTTTCCCCATTGGCCGATTTCCGGGCCAAAGAATGCCGCGATAACGCCGCCGAACAATAAAAAAGACACCACCTGTCCGGCTTTATCGGCGTTTGCGGAACTCTCGATGGCGGCAAAGCGGGCTTGCTGGATAAAGGCCAGAAAGCATCCGGTCAGAAAAGAACAGAGGCAGAGGGTGTAAAATTCCTCGAACCATGCGGCGCAGAAGCCAACGACCATACCCGCCAGGCCGAGAAAGTGCGCGAATATAAATCCCGCTCTCCTGCCGAAACGCTGCATAAACATCGCGGCGGGTATGGCCATGAAAGCGGTACCGATAACGGCAAGCGCGACCGGCAATGTGGCCAGCCGTTCCGAGGGGCCGATTCGAGCGGCCATGATGCCTGCAATCAGTGTCAGGAAGAATATCGTCGACATTCCGAGTGACTGGACGACGAACAGTATCAGGATATTGCGGTTTAGCATGAACGCTTACCGACGTTGTACCTGACGGTGACGAAAACAGTCCACGGTGTGGTCGTTAACCAGACCCATGGCCTGCATGTAGGCATAGCAGATCGTGGTGCCGACAAATTTAAAGCCGCGTTTTTTAAGGTCCTTGCTCATGGTGTCGGATTCCCGGCTGGAGGCCGGCAGTTGTTTCATGGATTTCCACCGGTTCTGAATCGGTTTGCCGTCGACGAACCGCCAGATGTAATCGGCAAAGCGGCCGAATTCATTTTGTACCTCCAGAAACCGTCGGGCATTGATAACGACGGACTCGACTTTCAACCGGTTGCGAACAATGTTCGGATTGATCAGCAGCTTTTCAATTTTCGCGCTGCGATACCTGACGATTTTTTCCAGGTCAAAGTCATCGAAGGCCTCGCGGTAGCCTTCGCGCTTTCTCAATATCGTTATCCAACTCAAACCGGCCTGCGCGCCTTCCAGCACCAGAAACTCGAACAGCTTGCGATCATCCCGGCAGGGCACGCCCCATTCCGTGTCATGGTATTCGATATTCAACGGATCGGCACCCGCCCACCCGCATCGTACTTTGTCTTTTTTCATTTTTTATTCCTAAAACAATATCTAACCACGGAGGACACGGAGAACACAGAGAATTAAAGAAGGTTAAATTAGGGCAACATTTAGCCTGACTCAATTTAAAATTTTTACAGCTAATATGGCAGCATTTTTTAAAATCTAAAAATCTTTTGCTCTGTGATCTCCGTGGCAGATAATTGCTCCTATCATTCTCTGCACTTCCGCCCTCCTTGGCGGTCGCGCTCCGTGGTTAAATGTTTTTTATAACAAAAGCACAGTCGCGATTCCTAAAAAGGCCATGAAGCCGACGACGTCGGTGACGGTGGTGAGGATGACCCCGCCGGCGAGGGCGGGGTCGACGTGCAGCTTGCGCAGGACGAACGGAATCACCACACCGGAGAAGGCGGCGGCGACAAGGTTAATGATCAGCGCGGCGGCGATGATGCCGCCGATCTGCGCGTTGTCGAACCATACCGCCGTGACCACGGCAACGACCAGCGACCACAGCAAACCGTTTAACAGGCCGACTGAGAGCTCCTTGGTCAGCAATGCGCGGGCGTTACTGCGACCGACCTGGCCCAGGGCCTGGGCGCGTATGACCAGCGTCAGGGTCTGACTGCCGGCAATGCCGCCCATGCTGGCGACCACGGGCATGAGTACGGCCAGCGCGACGATCTGCTGGATGGTGGCCTCGAACAAGCCGATGACCCAGGCGGCGATTAAGGCCGTGACCAGATTGGCGCCCAGCCAGATTGCGCGCCGGCGGGTACTGCGCACCACCGGCGCGAAGATATCCTCGTCTTCGCTCAAGCCCGCCATGCTCATCACGGACTTGCTGGCTTCTTCGACAATTACATCGACAACGTCGTCGATCGTGATGCGACCGATCAACCGATTGCCCTCGTCGACCACCGGCGCAGAGATCAGGTCATGATCCTGGAACAGGCGGGCCACCGC
>DASVCP010000342.1:0-3951 GCA_036381555.1 Gammaproteobacteria bacterium | reverse complement strand
TTGCTGATCGGCGCGTGCAGCGGTACCGGTCTGCGCTGGAATTCGCAACTCTACCGCGTCGACAAAAACGATACACTTTATGCGATTGCGTGGCGTTACGGTTTGGATTACCGGGAACTGGCGCGCTGGAATAGCATAGCGGCGCCTTACATTATCCATCCGGGCCAGGAGCTGATTCTCATCGATCCGCAAAGGCTGCCGGCACATCGGCGCACTGAATCCGGCTCATTATCATCCGGCGCCAAACAACAGTCTCAAACACGGGCGGCGAAAGCCCCTCAAGTTGCGCCGCCACCGGCGTCATCTTCCGTTGATGCCGAATTGCCGCCGCCTAAAGCGTTTCAATGGCCGGCCGATGGAAAGGTTGTTGCCACCTTTCAAGGTAACAAAAGCGGTTCTCAAGGTATTGATATCCAGTCAAATCCAGGCCAGCCGGTCCTGGCGACCGCGGGCGGTAAAGTGGTCTACAGCGGCAACGGTTTGAACGGTTACGGAAATCTGGTAATTGTGAAACACAACGACACATATTTAAGCGCTTACGCGCATAACAGCAAATTGCTGGTGAAAGAGGGTGATTTGGTTGAATCCGGACAGCAAATCGCGGAAATCGGTATGATTGATCATTCCACCGCCGGACTACACTTTGAAATCCGCAAACAGGGAAAGCCGGTCGACCCCCTGAAGTACTTGCCCAAGCGCTGAAGATCAGGCATGCTGGCATGAAACCGAGAGCAGGCGGTTGAGAAGGGGGATTAATGCAAAAAGAGAATAGCCAGTCTCTTGATGCTGATGCATTGGATGACGATGAGGTTGTCGAATTTCCGGAAGCGTTAATAGAAGACGAAGAAGATTTTTCCGACGACAAGGATGACGGAGTCGAAGAGGAACAAGAGCCGAGTTTTCAGCCCGGCGAATTGTCGGACAAGGAAATCGACGCCACTCGCATTTACCTCAAAGAAATCGAATACTCCCCGCTGTTAACGCCGGAACAGGAGGTCGAACTTGGCCGTCTGACAAGAAAGGGCGATGCCGCCGCCCGCGGCAAGATGATCGAATCCAACCTGCGGCTGGTGGTCAAAATATCCCGGCGTTACATGAACCGCGGCCTGGCCCTGCTGGACCTGATCGAGGAAGGTAACCTCGGCTTGATTCGCGCCGTCGAAAAGTTCGATCCCGAGAAAGGTTTCAGGTTTTCAACTTACGCAACCTGGTGGATACGCCAGACCATCGAACGCGGGCTGATGAACCAGACCCGCACCATCCGTCTGCCGATACACGTTATTAAGGAGTTGAACGTGTATTTGCGCGCCGCGCGCAAACTGCAGCAGGACCTGGAACGCGAGCCGACGCCGGAAGAGGTTGCCGAGAGCCTGGACAAACCGCTGGACGAAGTGAAGAAAATGTTCGGTCTCACCGAAAGAGTCACCTCGGTGGATATCCCGCTGGGCAAGGACAACGACAGCCCCTTGCTGGACGTAATCCCCGACGAACAGAATCCGGAGCCGCCGGACCTGCTGCAAACCGACGAAGTCAACGAGCATATCGACGAATGGTTGCAGGAACTCGATCAAAAACAGCGGGAAGTTGTCATTCGCCGTTTCGGTTTAAGAGGCTACGAGCGCTGCACGCTTGAAGAAGTAGGCAACGAACTCGGCGTTACCCGCGAACGCGCGCGCCAGATTCAAATGGAAGCGCTCAAACGTCTGCGGCGCATTCTTGAAAGCAAGGGTTTTTCTTCGGATATTCTTATTCAATAGGGAATCGTTGCTCGGTGGGAGCGGATTCCGATAAGGTTTTTCCGAACAGCGCTAAAGGTGTTCGATAATCAACGCCGCCCCCACCCGCCGGCCTTCGGCGGCGAGAATGTTGTACGTTCGGCAGGCGGCGGCGGTGTCCATCACCTCCAGCCCGATCCCCTTGGCCGCCAGCCCCGCCATCAGCGGTGGTGGCGGGAACAGCAGAGTCCGGCCGGTTCCCAACAGTAAAACCTGCAAGTCGAGCGGAAGAACCTGTTCCATGTCCCGCAGCACCAGTTCGCCAACGGATGCCGGTTGCCAACCGGGGATGATTTTTCCCGGCGTGACGATCAGACTGTCTTTATAATCCTGCCCGCTCACGCGAATGGAATCGGCGCTGTAAGCGTCGATACGGAACTGTACTTCGTTGTTGTCCAGGCTGAACTTCATGGCGTTTTGTAATTATAAAGGATTGTCGAATTCAGACCAGTCGGGGGCAACGGGATATTCCAAGCCGCACGGTAACTCCGCTGAACAAGCCGAGTGCCTTGTTTTCTCCGCGACTCGGCGTCTGTGCGTCAATGATTTTGGCGGTCCGTCAGGGGGCGGGATTATTTGGGAAGAATCGAGTTTCACGGATATGAGATAATTTGACACTCTTGTACGGGACAAGTAACTTAACGCGTTTTTCCCCTAAAACCGGATGAGTCCCAAGGTGCCTGTGTGAAGACCGATTTCCCGCGAATCAATCGTTTGCCGCCCTATGTTTTCAATATCGTCAATGAATTGAAAGCGCAGGCGCGAGCGCGCGGCGAGGACATCGTCGACTTCGGCATGGGCAATCCCGACCAGCCGACGCCGCAGCATATCGTCGACAAGCTGATCGAGGCCGCCCAGCGGGAAGACACCCACCGTTACTCGGTTTCCAAGGGCATTCCCCGGCTGCGCCGGGCCATTGCCCACTGGTACAAAACCCGTTTCGACGTCGATCTCGATCCCGACCGGGAAGCGATCGTGACCATCGGCTCAAAGGAAGGGCTGGCGCACCTGGCGCTGGCCACCGTCGGTCCGGGTGACGCCGTGCTGGTGCCCAACCCGGCCTATCCGATACACCCTTACAGCATCGTCATCGCCGGCGCGGATATCCGGCACGTCCCCCTGCGCCCCGACGTGGATTTTTTCGCCGAGCTGGAAAAGGCGATCAAGGATTCGTTCCCCAAGCCCAAGATGCTGATCCTGAATTTTCCGGCGAACCCGACCGCGCAGTGCGTGGAGCTGGATTTCTTCGAGCGGGTGGTCGGCATCGCCCGCGAGCATGAAATCTGGGTGGTGCACGATATCGCCTACGCCGAAATCGTCTTCGACGGCTACCGGGCACCGTCGATTCTGCAGGTGCCCGGCGCCAAAGAGGTGGCGGTGGAATTTTATTCGCTGTCCAAAACCTACAACATGCCCGGCTGGCGCATCGGTTTCATGTGCGGCAATTCTCAACTGGTGGCGGCGCTGGCGCGTATTAAATCCTATCTGGACTACGGTACGTTCACTCCGATCCAGGTGGCGGCCATCCTGGCGCTGGAAGGCGACCAGAGCTGCGTAGCGGAAATCGCCGAACGCTATCGCGACCGTCGCGACGTGTTGTGTGAAGGATTGAACTCATTGGGTTGGAAGGTTGAAAAACCCAAGGGCACTATGTTCGTCTGGGCGCCGTTGCCCGAACGTTATAAGGCCATGGGTTCGCTGGAATTCGCCAAGAAACTGTTGAAAGACGCCAAAGTGGCCGTGTCGCCCGGCATCGGTTTCGGCGAGTACGGCGACGACCACGTGCGTTTCAGCCTGATCGAAAACAAACACCGCACCCGCCAGGCGGTGCGCTGCATTCGCGAAATGTTCAGGCACGAATAAAAATATATATAGCCACGGAATCCACGGAAAAACACGGAAATTGACAATGATATTTGATTTGATTGATCAGTTTTATATGTCCAACCGCGACAACGCGATGGTCGGCTTTAAGTATTCATTGATTCCGTGTTTTTCCGTGGGTTCCGTGGCTATTAATATCTACAGACTCTGAGGAAAGTCTCAAAAATTATGCCATTGGAACCCGTTAAAGTCGGTTTGTTGGGGCTGGGCACCGTCGGTCACGGCGCCGTCGAGGTGTTGCGCAACAACGCGCGTGAGATCAGCCGGCGCGCCGGCCGCGCCATCGTCATCA
>DASVCP010000341.1:0-7685 GCA_036381555.1 Gammaproteobacteria bacterium | reverse complement strand
CAGGGACGCTGGATTATTCCGGCTTCGCCAAAACCGATCTGGTGATCGAGGCGGTGTTCGAAGACCTGAAGATAAAAAAACAGATGGTGCTGGACATCGAGGCGCTGGGCAACGAGAAAACCGTTTTCGCCACCAACACCTCGTCAATCCCGATCAAGGACATCGCCCGCGGCGCGCAACGGCCGGAGAACATTATCGGCATGCATTACTTCTCGCCGGTGGAAAAAATGCCACTGTTGGAGATCATCAAGCACGCCGGCACCTCGGAGAAAACCATTGCCACTTGCGTGCGTTTCGGCAAGGCCCAGGGCAAGACGGTGATCGTCGTCAAGGACGTGGCCGGCTTCTTCGTCAACCGCATCCTGTTTCCTTATATAAATGAAGCAGGTCACCTGGCGATGGAGGGCGTGCCCTTCGACCTGATCGACAAGGCCATGACAAAGTGGGGATTTCCGGTAGGCCCGTTCAAGCTGCTGGACGAAGTCGGCGTCGACGTCGGAGTCAAAGTGCAGCACATCCTCGAAGACGCTTATGGCGCGCGCATGCAGGCCTCGCCGATCGTCGACAAGCTGGTGGCCGACAAGCGGTTCGGCAAGAAGGCCAAGAGAGGATTCTACGACTACAGTGGTAAAGCCAAGGGCAAGACCGTCGATCCCGCCGTTTACCGCCTGCTCGGCATCAAGCCCGACAAGTCGCCCTCAGCGGAGGAGATTGTCGACCGTTGCGTGCTGCCGCTGCTCAACGAAGCCGCGTTATGCCTGGAGAAAAAAGTCATCGGTTCGGCGCGCGACGGCGACATCGGCGCCGTGTTCGGCATCGGCTTCCCGCCATTCCGCGGCGGTCCGTTCAAGTACATCGATTCCATCGGCGCCGCGACCATCGTCGAAAAGCTGCAACGTCTCGAACAGCAGCACGGGGAGCGGTTTGCGCCGGCGCCGGGTCTGGTGAAGATGGCGGAGAATGGAAAGAAATATTATTAGAAGTATAAAAGTATGGAAGCATTTAAGTATGTAAAGCAAGAGAGGATAATCCTCCGTTTTGTATACTTTTATACTCAAATACTTTTATTCTTTGTCAGGGTATTCTGGATTCAATCTAATCGGAAATATCATTCGCAAATTCAGTATTAAAAGTAATCCCCAAAGGGTTGCACAAAAAGTGCATTCTGCTAGTATTTCCCCTGGTTCGGGGGGATGCCGAGCCTTAATAACTAGAATATTAACGTGAGCGCCTGTGCGCCAAAACTAGGGTTAATGTTGGAGATCCATCAACATGCAGGGAGTCGATCGCTCCACTTCAGATCAACAACTCGACAGCGGGCTGGCCTGCCTGGTCATGCTGGCGCGGCTGCACGAACGCGCGGCCGATGCGGGCGCATTGCGGCACCAGTTCGGGCAGCATGACAAACCGTTCGACACACTGACGATTCTGCGCGCCGCCAAGGCGCTGGAACTGAAAGCGCGCACAATAGAAACCGACTGGCGCCGGTTGACGGGGAAAGTGCAGTTGCCGGCCATCGCCCGGCATAACAACGGCCGTTACTTCATTATCGGCCGCCTGGCCGATGACAAGGTTCTGATACACGATCCGGGCAACAAGACGCCGCAGGTGATCGGCAAAAGCGAATTCCTGGAAGCTTGGTCGGGTGAAATCATTTTGATTACCCGACGGGCGGGGCTGGGCGAAAGCATACGCAAGTTCGATATTTCCTGGTTTATCCCGGCCGTCATCAAGTATCGCCGTTACTTGATCGAAGTGCTGGTTGCGTCTTTCTTTATTCAACTGTTCGCCCTGCTCACGCCGATTTTCTTCCAGGTGGTGATCGACAAGGTGCTGGTGCATAAAGGCGTCACCACCCTGAACGTGCTGGCCATCGGGTTTCTGTTCGTCATCTTTTTCGAAGTGCTGCTGACGACCCTGCGTACTTATGTATTCTCGCACACCACCAGCCGTATCGACGTGGAACTTGGCGCGGGTTTGTTCAAACACATGATGCGGTTACCGCTGAGTTACTTCGGCGCACGCCGGGTCGGCGGGCTGGTGGCGCGCGTGCACGAGCTGGACACGATCCGCAATTTCATCACCGGTTCCAGCCTCACCCTGGTGATCGACCTGTTCTTCACGATCGTGTTCTTCGCGGTGATGTTTTTGTACAGCCCGCTGCTGACCTTCGTCGTGCTGGGCACGATACCGCTGTATGTCATCATCGCGCTGTTTATTACCCCGGTACTGCGCAAGCGTTTGGAGGAAAAGTTCCAGCGCGGCGCGGAGAACCAGGCGTTCCTGGTGGAAGCGGTCAACGGCATCGAAACCATCAAGGCTGGCGCCACCGAGCCGCAAAACCAGCGCCGTTGGGAGGAGCAACTGGCGGCCTATGTCAAGGCGGCTTTCAAGACCATGCAGCTCGGCAATATCGCCAGCCAGAGCACCGCCTTCGTCAACAAACTCACCGTGTTGTTGATTCTGTGGATCGGCGCCCACCTGGTGATGGGCGGCGACATCAGCGTCGGTCAGTTGATCGCGTTTAACATGCTCGCCGGGCGGGTGAGCGGCCCCATTCTGCGGCTTGCCCAGTTGTGGCAGGAGTTCCAGCAGGCCGGGATCTCCATCGAACGACTCGGCGATATTCTCAACGCGCAGCCCGAACCCAGTTACCAGCCGGGGCGCACCTCGTTACCGAAACTGGAAGGCCGGATCGAATTCGAAAACGTGCGTTTCCGCTACCGCCCGGACGGACCGGAAGTCCTGCGTAACGTCTCGTTAAAGATAAATCCGGGAGAAATCATCGGCGTGGTCGGCCGTTCTGGTTCCGGTAAAAGCACGCTGGCAAAACTCGTGCAGCGGCTATACGTGCCCGAGAGCGGCCGCGTGCTGGTGGACGGCGTGGATCTGGCGATGGTCGAGCCGGCCTGGCTGCGACGCAACATCGGCGTGGTGTTGCAGGAGAACTTTCTGTTCAACAAAAGCGTGCGCGAGAATATTGCGTTAAGCGATCCTTCGCTGCCGATGGAAAAAATCATCCAGGCCGCCAAGCTGGCCGGCGCCCACGACTTCATCCTCGAACTGCCCGAAGGCTACGACACCTTCGTCGGCGAACGCGGCAGTCAGTTGTCCGGCGGACAGCGTCAGCGCATCGCCATCGCCCGCGCGTTGATCACCAACCCCGGCATTCTGATTTTCGACGAAGCCACCAGCGCCCTCGACTACGAATCCGAGCACATCATCCAGCAGAACATGCGTTACATCTGCAAGGGCCGCACTGTGATTATCATCGCCCATCGCCTGACCGCCGTGCGCGACGCCAACCGCATCCTGGTGATTGAGAAAGGCCAGGTGGTGGAGGAAGGTTCGCACCAGCAGTTGTTACAGGCGCAGGGGTATTATGCGGGGTTGTATGGGATTCAAAGTAAATGAAGAATTCAGAATACAGAATACAGAATCCAGGAGCCAGAATTCAGAAGGTAAAAACATGAGGGAAGCAGCCAAGGATTTTCGGGATCTGATTGTGTGGCAGAAAGCGCATGGGCTTGTTTTGGATATTTATCAAATAACGAAGGACTTCCGAATAACGAGATGTATGGTTTGACATCACAAGTGCGGCGTTCGGCGGTTTCGATACCGGCCAAAGAAAATGAAGAATTCAGAATACAGAATTCAGGAGTCAGAAGGTAAAAGAATGAGGGAGTCGGCGAAGAGTTTTCAGGATTTAGTGGTCTGGCAAAAAGCGCATGAATTGGTGTTGGAGATTTATAAATTGACCAAAAGTTTCCCAAACAATGAGCTTTATGGTCTGACATCGCAATTAAGGCGCTGTGCAGTATCTGTGCCTGCAAATATTGCGGAAGGCTTTAAGAAGCGAGGTAAGGCAGATAAAGCACGTTTTATGAACATTGCACAAGGTTCACTGGAAGAAACACGTTATTACCTGATTCTGGCTAATGATTTGAACTATGCGGACACAAAAGATCATATGAAGATTTTGGAGGAAGTCAGTAGATTACTGGAATCTTATAACAAGGCCATCACAGCTTCGGTGGCCACCCCTTCTGGATTCTGAATTCTGGCTCCTGGATTCTTTATGCAAATGTTCAACAGAGCCAAACAAATCTGGACCAAATTAAAAGCTTCAATAAGCAATGAGCGCGCTTCCCGCGCCGAACTCGAATTCCTCCCCGCCGCCCTCGAAGTCATCGAAACCCCGCCTTCCCCCGCCGGCCGCGTCATCCTCTGGACCATCATCGCGTTTTTTCTCATTGCACTGTTGTGGGCCTGCATCGGCAAGGTCGACATCGTCGCCGTCGCCCAGGGCAAGATCGTGCCCAGCGGCCGCGTCAAGGTAATTCAGCCGCTGGAAGCCGGTGTGGTCGAGGCTATTCATGTCGAAGAGGGCCAGCGTGTCGAAGCCGGGCAGTTATTGCTGGAACTGGACAGCACGTTAAGCGAAGCGGACAGGAAGCGGTTGGAAAATGAATGGTTGGCCGCGGAACTGGATCGGGCAAGATTAAAAGCGTTAATCGATGCCGTCGATCAAAAGATATCCGAAGATCTCAAAATCCAACCATACCTAGATACTCATATACTTCAATACTCAAATACTGCGACTGCCAATCTGGCCCAACAACGCCTAACCCAACAACATAACGAATACCTCGCCCAGGCTGCTTCGCTGTATCAAGAGGTTCTCGAACAGCAGGCCGAACTACGTGCGGTCGACGAACATATCGAGCAGTTGAACGGCACCATTCCGTTGATTACCGAACGCGCGCAGGCGATCAAGTCCATGCTCGACAGCGGCGTGGTGTCGCGTGCCGACTGGCTGAAGATCGAGGAAGAACGCATCGGTCAGGTCAAGGAGCGGGATATTCAGCAAAGCAACCGGCAGCGAATTACAGCGGCGATTGAAAGCGCGAAGCAGCAACAGCAGGCGCTGTCCGCCAAATACCGCTCCGAGTGGCTGGGCGAACTGACCGCCACGGAAAACCGTATCGAGGCCGCCGAACAGGAGCTGATCAAGGCGGAACAGCGCAGCTCGCTGCAAAAGCTGCTCGCGCCCGTCTCGGGCAAGATCCAGCAACTGGCGGTGCACACCATCGGCGGCGTGGTCACGCCCGCGCAGCCGCTGATGATGATCGTGCCCGACAGCGAGGCTATCGAGGTCGAGGCGTGGGTGCAGAACAAGGACATCGGCTTCGTTGAAGCCGGTCATGCGGTGGAGATCAAGATCGAAACGTTTCCGTTCACCAAGTACGGCGTAATCGACGGCGAAATTAGAAACCTGTCCAACGACGCGGTTTCGGATGAAGAGAAGGGGTTGCACTACGTGGCTCAGGTCTCCATGGCGAAAACTACGATCCAGGCCGACAACAAGCTGGTGAATTTAACGCCGGGCATGGCGGTGACCGTGGAGGTGAAGACGGGCAAGCGGCGGGTGATTGATTATCTGTTGAGTCCGTTGTTGCGGTATAAGGAGGAGAGTATTCAGGAGAGATGATTAAGAACGGTATTGAGTATGGAGTATTGAGTATATAGGTGGGCGAAGAATCCAGCACCGCTCATATGCATCCTTGCATTCGCGGCATTTGTGCTTCCATCACATCAATCCAGGAGCCAGAATTCAGAATAAAAGCTTGATGAGCCAAGCTTGTCTGTGACTCTTTTGAGCTGCGACTGCTTTATTTTCACTCAAAAGGATGAGGACAAAAGTGATTATTCATGGCAGTGTGAGGTGGGTAAGATTCCGATAGGCGTATCGCAAGGAAAGACACATGAAGAACGTGCTATTAAGCTTAATGACCGTTACGTTGGTTTTCTCCTTTCAAGAATGTTGGGCGGGCGAGACGAAAAGTGAAATTTATAAAGATGGGAAATCAGGGGAAGCTGACTTCAACGACACTATGTATGGTAAACATGTAAACAAATTTAAAATCCCCTGTCTCCAGGAAAATGGAGAGCTTGGCGAATGTGAAGCTAGTAATGTAATTACGATAGAAAAAATCGATACTCGCAGCGTGAAGTTGTCGATAGGGATAATTGGAGCAAATTTCCATCAGTGCCAGCTCGAAGGTACGGCATTAAAAATGGATGATGGCATCGAATTTAGGGAGACATACAAGAATTATGGCGGCAAAGAAAGAGAGTGTTTTTTGAGAATAAAGCTTGAGGAGGGCAAAATTATTCTAGAGGACGTAATCGACAATAATTGTAAGCGTCGTTACTGTGGGCAGAGAGCGCATTTAAATGGTGTTAGGTTTTCAGTACGAAAGGAATCCATAATACGGAAATCGAGCCTGCTGATTGACGCGGAAAGGGGTAAAAATATTGAATTTGAGGATGATTGTCATTTTTCCAAAAGATACGGGGGGTTATATTGCAAGCTGAGGTATGAATATATTAAGTATATTGAAGACATAAATGCGCACGTGGTGTTGAAACGTTACTCTGAATCAGCGGAGTATCTCCTGATAAACGCCGGATCTGGCGACCTCTTAGAGCTTTATGGAGAACCTGTACTTTCCCCAGGCAAAAGAAAAATAGCTTCTGTATCCAGAGGTGGTGATGCGGGATATATGCAGAATGTAATTCAGATAGTCGATGTCAGTGGCGAAAATTATAAGGTCGAGGCGCAAGTTGAACACAGAATGCCGCATATGGATTTGGGAAAATTGACATGGATGTCGGAGAAGAAGATTGTATTTTCGGGATCGGCAGGCGAGATTTCTGAAGTGACACTTGTTGAAGAAAACGGTGATTGGGTTCTAAGTTATGTTAGGGAATAGTTTATGAAGAACAGGCTTTTATTCTGGATAAAGACAGCATTGCTTGTAACACTTTTTCAAGTGGGTTGTATGTCTGAGGCAAATTCGGCTTATAAAAATGAAATAAACATAGTTTTGAAAAGTGGTGAGCAGATTTATCTCCCTTCGGATTGCGAACAATTCGATGAGGTAATTAAGGGATGTAAAGGTTTGGTTTATCTATATTTGGGAGATCGGTGGGGTATTGATCTTCATGAAATTCAGGTGTCTGAACCCGAATCGGATTCGTATGTAAGCGGATTTTTAATACATGGCGGATCCAAAACGGTTATGGGAGGATTCAGATCCGTAAAAGTTTCTCCGGATAAAAAGAGAGCCATAACGAGTGACGGGATCGACCTGTATTGGTTTCCGCATCGGTTTGAGATATATAAGATTGGCTCAAACGGCTTTGAGCTTGAATTCAGTCAGAATTTTAAACAGTTTAGTCCATATTCAAAATCCAAATTTTGGATAGGAGAAGTATATTGGGTGAACGGGACCGAGGTGGTTTTTGAACTTTACGATAATCAGGAAAGAAAAATTGGGAAAAGTTTCCGCTTGATATTTGACGGGAACTCATGGGAGTTGGCTGGTTTCGAGAATCTGATAATAGATGAGGGCCAAAAGTGAAATCTCTGGAGCTAACAAAGCAGTGGAATTTAAATGCATTGTTGATGGTGATTGGTCAGCGAGTGATCCCACTAAATCCAGAATCGACGGTGGTAGAAGAATTCAGAATGGAGAATTCGGAAGCCAGAATTCAGAGGGGCGGCGTGAAGTGTGGGCTTTTTATTTTGACTCCCAGGTACTGGTTTCTGGATTCTTCATAATTCATCCAAAAGTATGAAGACACGATCAATTATTTCTGGCAGTGTAAGGGCGGGCAAG
>DASVCP010000340.1:0-2550 GCA_036381555.1 Gammaproteobacteria bacterium | reverse complement strand
TAAAGGTATGGGCGATTACAACACAACCGCAATAATGCCTTTGGCCGTACCCACAGCGCAACTAAAGAATGAGAAGAAGCATAATTTATATTCATTCCGGCACATTACTGACCCGCTTTACTTTCCTCCGCCCGAGAATTTTCTGAAGCCCTGGACTTATTCGACTGCGCCGTATCATCCGGCGTCGTTTCGCTGTTTGGCAAACATCCTTGGTCACCCTCGGCCATCGGCCTGATACTGACTTCGGCGATATGCAGAACCATTTTCCCTTCCGTGATGATGCCGAAAGGCGACGTGATATTCTTAAGTTTCGCGCCCTGCGCAACGAAGCAATCCAACGGGATCGGTAACGCAAACCATCCCTTCTTGTTCATTTTTTTCAAATGATGATGAACGGGAACTTCCGCCGCACATTCATCGCCGCATGCCATTTTCACATAAACGGGTTTTCTGGTACGCTGATCAAGTTTTAACGCCAGCGCCAGTTCGGCCGTGTGTTCGTAAGCGGAAAGATCGACGGTACGTCCGGCAATTGTCGCGGCGCCACTGGCCCATTCCCGCGTTCCTTTCCATACCAGCTTGATCGCGCCCGGAATTTCCGGCGAATCCGGTGCCGTCATCGTCAGTTTCCCGCCAGCGCTTACCCCCTCATTCCCCTCCAATGGCATATACCAGTTCCCCGGATCGGCAAGCACCCAATGCCAGCCGCCGGGTGTATCGCCATTAAAAAAATAGGCAAAATCAGGGTTAACTTCGGCCTGCTCGGCCCAGGCCAGACCGCCCATAGCCAAGGCGATCCCGAATAGCAATGTAGAAAAACCAGACAGCAAGGCTCTCATGGCTCCCTCCCGATCACAGAGAAAACAGCGATCAATATATGAACCAATGAGCAGGATTACTCATTGGTAGGCGGGTGTCAAGCTGCAAACGGACAGTTAAATCCCTTTTATTAACCCAATCTTATTCTTACATTCCAGTCATCCGTCATGCTGTTTGCAATCTTATTCTGAACTTTGCAAGAGCCTTATCGACTCGTTCCACAAGAAATTCGGAACAGTCACCGAACATTCGTCGGAAATGGAAAATAATCTCCTATCGATAACACGAGTTACGTGATGACGACCAAGCCGAGCGGCTTCAGCATCATACTCATCATGAGGCGTGCCGACCGAATCGCCATCGATGCAAGATCTTCCTGTACTTTCTCCTCTTGACTAGGCAGGCTCATACTCAAAGAATAAAACAAATATCACATACGATCCTATCAGTAGCAAGGCCATCCCTCCGATTCTAATCTGAGTTCTTCCCCACCAACCCTTAGCATTAATTATTGCAAATTTACTTACAATGCGGGATATCCAAAATCGGGATGGCCTTTCATGCACCGCAATAAAATATTTCTGATAAGCTTCCGGTACAATTAAAAACCATAGGCCAGCCACAATAAGGACTAAAGCAATGATCGTAGTGAAATATAGTTTAATCATATTAATAGCCTCAATTTATATATTATTCTATCAGGTCTTGCCTATGTTTTAGTCGTTAGTACCCGGATCGTAGCTGATGATTCCCCGGTTTCAATCCCTAAAAGGCGTGCGAGTGCTTGGGGTAGTTTGATGCAAAAAAGAACGGGGACGCTATTTTTAAATATTTAATCAATAACTTAGTCGTTTCAGCCTTGTGTATTTCTTTGTCCGTCCTCACCGAAAAATAAGCTTGATTCGTGCCGACTCCCCCACCCGCCCTGATTCTTGAATTTGTTTGACCCTAACTCCCTGTCAATCGGTTTCGAACTTGGTTCTGCCTCCCACTTCTCTATGGTCGTTCCGAAGCGAGAGGAAATTAATACAGGGGGATCGCAGGCAGCTTCACTGAACACCGGCAAAGCTCATGACCGAAGTGCGCGCATCCGCCGCGGATTCCATATTATATGAATAGAAGCCGCCGGGATCGAACGCGGTACCGCGCGTTTCAATGGTGCCACCGTTGGTTTCGATAAAGTTATCGCACACCACCGCATCTCCCTTGTGGGGGCTCTCGGCCACCCCGCCCGTCGACACGGCGGGCCGGTTGTTGGCGATGTCGAAATAATTGCCTTGCACAACCACATCAGCAAACTGCACAGAAACAACACCATAACTGCTCACCTGGTCGTAGTAGTTGTTGAAAATGTGCACCTCACCGAAACGGATGCGCGGATTGCGCTGCACTGAACCGTCGAACCAGTTGTGATGATATGTGACTTTCATGTTACCGATGCTTTCGAATTCAGTGTCGCTGCTGCCCACCAGCATGGTTTTATCCGTGCCGATAAATCGATTCCACGCAACGGTGATGTATGAAGCGCTGCGTCTCACGTCCAAGGCGCCGTCAAAATTGGGGAGAAAATTATTGTCGTGCACCCAGACATGGTGCGCGCCGTCCTCTATTGTGACGCCATCGTCGGAACTGTTTTGAAACGTCAGATTTCCGATAATCACGTTCTGCTCACCGTCGACTTTCAACCCGAAACCATCCAACACAGCATCGTTGCCCAACCCCATGACTGTC
>DASVCP010000339.1:0-13768 GCA_036381555.1 Gammaproteobacteria bacterium | reverse complement strand
CCGCCGGCCATGCACAAGTTCGGAATCTTGTATTCTTTGGCAAGATGCCGGGTTATGCGCAACACCGACTCCTCAACCACAGTCTGGATCGAAGCGGCGATATCCATATGGAACTGCGTCAACTGATCCGTTTCAGGCTTGCGCGCGGGCTGGCCGAACAGCTGTTCGAACTTTTTATTCACCATTGTCAAACCAGTGCAATAGTTGAAATAGGACTGGTTCAGATGAAACGTACCGTCTTCCTTCAGGTGGAAGACTTCCTGGAGAATAAGATCTTTGTACTTGGGAATACCATACGGCGCGAGCCCCATCAACTTGTATTCGCCGGAGTTAACCTTGAAGCCGGTGTAATAAGTAAAGGCGGAATACAGCAAGCCCAATGAGTGCGGAAAATGGATTTCCTTTTTGATAGCCAACTTGTTGCCCTGCCCAATGGCAACCGTCGTCGTAGCCCACTCACCGACTCCGTCCAGAGTCAGGACGACGGCTTCTTCAAATGGCGATGGATAAAAAGCGCTTGCCGCATGGCTGAAGTGATGTTCGGAAAACAGCAGCTTGTCGTCACCCTTGAACTGCCTGTCGATTTTCCTGAGTTCCCGGGTCAACATATCCTTCTGAAAAAGCTTCTCCCTTAGCCAGACCGGCATGGCCGCCCGGAAAGAGCTGAGGCCCTGCGGCGCGAGGGCGACATAGGTTTCCAGCAGACGTTCAAATTTCAGGAACGGCTTTTCGTAATAAGCCACGTACTCCACGTCACCCAGCCGCACATTGCCTTCTTCAAGGCAATAATTTATCGCGTTTCGGGGGAAGGATGCGTCATGTTTCTTTCGGGTAAATCTTTCTTCCTGCGCGGCGGCGATTATCTCACCGTCCTTAAGCAGGGCCGCCGCGCTGTCATGATAGAAAGCCGAAATTCCCAGTATCGTGGCCATGACTTGGCAACTCAAAAAAGCGTGTAAATAAAGGGAGCGACGGCCGAACCCTGTGTCAATACAATCAAGCCTCCCATTAACGTCAACACCAGCAGGATTGGCAACAGCCAGTATTTCTTGCGCACTCGCAGAAATCGATAGAACTCAATAAAAAAAGACATACACCCTCCACCTTTAGAATTGATTTTTCATACTGCTGCACTGATTATCGTCCGAATTGCGATCCGACCAATAAGTGCCTTGTTGTGTATTCCTTTTCAACCGCAACGGGTCTTTGCCCAAGACACGCATTATCATGCCAATGGGCGTTACAACCAAAAAGAATATGATGATCATTACCAGGGGCGCGACAATCGCACCCAGCAGCATACCCAGCTTGAACCACAATAAGTTAAGCGGCTTCAACAGCCTGGGATATACCCAGGCAGCCAGGCCAAAAGCAAGCGACAACAACAGAGACCAGTAAACAATCTCGCCGTTCCTGAAAAACAAGAAGGCGGCAACCATCAGGAAAAATCCGGCGAACACCAATCCAAAGCCTCTTTCCGAACCTCTTTCCACTTCGAAATGAGACGTTTTCTCAACCATGGCCTTGCCCCCCAATATCACTTTCATCAAACATCAATGATGTACAGTTGACCTACAAAATTAACTCTGCGACCTTTTCCGCAATCAGCAGATTTCCAACGGCGGACAAGTGCCCGAAAGTAATAAACAGCTGCTCGGGCGGCATGTTTCTGTCTTTCCCCGCCGCATACACGTCGATCACATTAATATCCAGCTGTTTTAACCGTGCTAAAACTGCCCGATACTCGGGCCGTTGCCAGCTATTCCTGTAATCCTCCTCAACAGGCTTAGTGACAACAAAAAATTTTCCGCCATTCTTTTCCACCGTTTCCTGAATGCGTCGGATCAACTTCAAAACCAGGTCAATTCGAGCTTCCAGCACGGGTAACGCCGGCCCCGGTTCGCTTTGCAGACATCCGATATGCTCTTTTAGCACAGCCAGTATATCGCCGCCATTACCTCCCCAACCACTAAAGAGGGATGTATTTATACTGCGATTTTTAAAATAGGTGGCGATTTGCGTATCGGCCAAGTCAAATTTGAACCCGGCGATGTTAAACTTCAAGCCCTTAATATTAAATTTGTTCTCTGCAATGAAAGCCAGATTATCCGAAGGCCAGCCTGACGCACGCCTGGGCGGGACATTCGATACACACAAGCTCCCATCCTCTTTCTCGAATATGTAAGGCTTCTCCACACCCCAGGTATTCGTGGATACCGTCTCCCAAATGTCGTTGTCGGCAAAATAGGTAAGAACAACATAATCCGGCCGATAACGCAAACCTTCGGTTATAAGTCGAAGATAAGATTGGTCGATACCATATCCGCTTGCACCGAGGTTTAGAGCCTCATAAGTTACGTCGCCTGCCTTATCGTTCAGCATCTTTCCGGCAAAATAGGAAATTGTTTCATTATCACTCACGCCATAACCCCAGGTTTGGGAGTCGCCGATAAATATCACCCGTTTCGTATTTTCGGCTTTTTGATATTCGATTTCAGCCCCCCGGAAACCTTTGGAGTTATGCGTAATATACTTCCCATGAAATTGCTTCCTGATATTGGGAAGTCCCGTAAACCCGAACACGGGATGATATTGAAAAAAATCCAGCCTCTCTTGATTGGGCATTCCTTCAACCGTTTCAATTTCACGGAGAGAGGGAGAGGAGCTATTCAACAGGTAGAACATCCCCTCGCACATAAAAACCGCGAAGGTCAAGGCGGACAGAAAGAGAGCGGTATTCTGCAAACATTTTCTCATTTGAAGATCCGGCGGGGGCCCTCATGTCGATATTAATTGACCGCCCCGCGCCATGCTCTGTTTTTTGCTAGGCAGGGCAGTATAAAAAAAGGGTTGTGGCGAGACAAGAAAAAATGTCGATCAATTTTTGCGAAATGCGGACTGGCGGCCCGAAGAGCATCTCGCGAAAAACCAGTATAATCAAACGTTTAAAGGAAATTTTCTACACTGCGCACCAAAAGATCCATCCGGAAGGCCGGATTTCCCGGCATCACTGAACACGCGGCTTATATTTTGACTCGAACACGCCCTGCTCCTGCCAACCGATCTATAAGGAGGTCCCAGCAGCGCCGGTTTCCAATATCTTCTCGACAACACTTTCCGCAACCAGCTTATTACCGGCAGGCGACAAGTGCCCGTAAGCAATAAATAACCGTTCAGCTGCCATATTTTTGGCTTTCGCAACAGAATACATATCAATTAAATTAATGCTCTTACGTTGTAACTGCGTCAAAACAGACAGATAATCATCCCCCCGCCGATTACGCTTGTAATCATCTTCGTGCGGTTTTGTCACGACAAAAAATTCTGCGCCACTCTCCGTTACGGTTTTATGGATTAGGTGGATTAGCTTTACCACTAGATTGATTTTATCCTGCCAGGAAAGCGGAGGAGGACCGGGCTCGTCCTCCAGGCAGCCGACATGCTTTCTAATGGCGGAAAATGCATTGCTGTTGTCACTTCCCCAGCCACCAAACAAGGTTGTGTTAATGCTGCGGTTTTTAAAATATTTGACGGTTTGAGTGTCCGTCAAATCAAACTTGAGTCCTCCAATTTTGAATTTAAAGTTTTTTATATTAAATTTATTCTCGACGATGAAAGCCAGATTGTCAGATGGCCAACCCGATGCGCGTCTGGGCGGGACATTCGATACGCAGAAACCCCCGCCTTCTTTCTCATACATGTAAGGCTTTTCCACGCCCCAGGATTCTGTGGCGGACGTTTCATCTATATCATTCTCTGCAAAATAGGTAAACACGACGTAGTCCGGCTGATAGCGCAAACCCTCGGCAATAAATCGAAGATAGGATTGATCGACACCGTAACCGGTCGCGCCGAAATTCAGCGGCTCATAAGTCGAGCTATTTTTTGATCTCCTGTTCAATAATTCGCCCGCATAATAAGCAATCGTTTCATCATCACTTACAGCCCATCCCCAGGTTTGAGAGTCGCCGATAAAGGCCACTCTCTTTACACCTTTCGCTTTTTCATATTCAACTTCAGGACCGCGAAAACCTCTGGAGTTGTGGGTGATATATTTTCGGTCGGAGATATTTGCATTGTACTTGCGGTAGAATTCTTTTCTGATACTCGGGAGCCCTGAATATCCGTACACGGGATGATAGTGAAAGAAATCCAATCTTTCTTCATTTGGCATACTCTCGAATGTCTCAATTTGAGGGGGAGAAGAAAAGCCATTCAACCATAAAAACATCCCCTCACAAATGAAGCCGATGAGAATCAGGGAACATATAAATAGAGCCAAGTTCTGCAAATGTTTTTTCATATTGATTCAATTGAAGTATCAGCGGCTATAGCGGATCACCGAGTATAAAAAAATGCCGCGGACAGGACAAGACTAAAACGCTTGACCAAAATATGCCGCGATACGAGTTGCAATGTACATAAAGCACATAAAATCAACTACTTCCCGGCCACGGCGCTCTTAATCAAATCAATAGGGACACACCGACCCATGGACAATCGGCAAAATCTGATGGAAGAAATTATGGAGAAGATCGTTACGGCGATCTTTGATCAACCAAACAAGCTATACATTAAAAGGATAACTGACCTAATCTATAATGAGGTTTTGCGAGAGCGCCTCTTAGTAGTATCGTCTTCCTTTAATACTGAAACAAACGAAGTGATTATCTGCTGACAGAACCCCTTAAGAAGCAGATAGTTGCCCACCAGCGACAAATCCGAATCGGCGCGCCTCCAGCGCAAGAAACAGCGCCTTGACCGGCTCCGGCAACTCCGATTTTAAAAGCAGAACCACGGCATAATGGCCCAGCAAGTTCGATTCCGAATAGATATAACCGACTATCTGTCCGTTTTGGAGAACAGGATACTTCCCCTCGGCGATTAGCTGTCGTCTCGTGCATTCGGTTTCCAATATTATGTCTCTATTAACACTAAAAGTACTTTTTCCGCCTCCCTTGTTTGGAAACTTATATTCGCAAGCGTGTCTGCCGCCCTCCAAAAATACGCTCAAGCGGTTAGCCTTCATCGCATCGCTACTCAACACGCAAGCAACGCTCCTGGCCTCAAATTGTAGCGTGGCGTTATCAACAGCTTTGGAAGAATATCGAAGCCCGGCTACAACATGATTGCCCTTGCCGCTTTTGACAATCACTTCCGCGCCATAAAAATCTTCGGAGAACAGCGCAACCAGCATATCCCGGCTGAAAAAAACCGATTCATACTCGCTTTTGAAAAATGATGCCACGTCCCGTGTATGCGCGCCGCTGCGGGATGCGGCCAGGCTCCATATCACCCAGGCCATGATCGACAAAGCAGTCATACCCGCCATATAGAACACCAAAGACTGCTGCATCGGCCATTCCATACCTGACATGTCTCTCCATAAGCTGAGTTTTTGTGCGGCAACGCCCAGTCGTCAACTCCCGACTCGACCGCACAAAATCTAACATGACGTGCAATCTGTTGGAATACGGTTTCCCGTCACTAAGGATCAAATAAACCGTGAACCTTGCATCAGAGCAATTTGATGACTTCGCCCTCTGTCAAACCTTCGACAATTTCGATATTGATTCCATCCGACAACCCCGTCACCACTTCCCGGCGCTCGAACTGCTGTGAGGCAACCTCGACATCCACGAAAGCCTTGCCGTCGGCGAATATCAGGTTCTTTTCGTTTATTGCCAGAACGTTATCGCGTTTGTCCAGGACGATGTCCGCATTCGCGCTGTAACCCGCGCGCAGGTAATGGGTACTTTTCAGTTTGACGGCGGCACGAATATCGAACTTGATCGTGCCCTGATCATCGACGCCTTTGGGTGAAATGTATTCCAGCTCGGCAACAAAAGGTTCCGTTTCTATCGCACCGATATCCAGCACCAACTCCATACCCTGGCGAAGCTTGCCGACCTCGGATTCGTCCACTTTGCCTTCGAATATCATGTCGGTCATATCCGCAATGCTGGCGATCGTCGTGCCTTCGTTGAAGGTATTGGTCTCAATGACAAAGGTGCCCTCTTTAACGGGGACATCCAATACTGTTCCGTCGACCGTGGCCTTTACCTGGTTGGATATTTTGCCGGTTTTACTGGTGGCGCCTTCCTTGATTAGCGCGACGTTGTCAACGGCCGCGGAGACCGCTTCATGCTGCAGGGCGTAGTCAAGCTCATACTTGTTCAATTCGGTTTCCGAAATCAGCTTTTCCTCGAACAGTTTTCGCGCCCGGTCAAGTTCGCGGCTTGCGTTGCTCAGACTGATGCGCGCGGTCTCCAGTTGTGATTCGGCGGCGCTGAGCCGCTCCATATCGGGGATGATTCTGATTTTCGCCAACAAGTCGCCTTCTTTCACCAAATCGCCCGGCCTCACAAAAATCGTTTCAACCACCCCCGATACCTGGGATTTTATGTCGACCTCCAGACGGGGAATGATTTTCCCCGTTGCCACCGTCTTGAGCACAATATCCGTATGAAACGGTTTGCCCGTTTCATACACCACCGGGCTTTCAATCGACTTGGCGTACAAAAACACGCCGGTCCCCAGGAACAGAACGCCGACGGCCGCCAGAGATGCGAACAGAAAAATTTTCTTCAGTATTTTTTTGTTGAATACTCGGTTCATTGACTACTCTTCCTGTAATGCCAAAATGGGATCGACGGCAGCCGCTTTTGCCGCCGGCAACCAGGCCGCCAGCAACCCCGCCGCGATTAACACGCAAATCGCGACAGACGCCATCTCGAAACTGATTTCAGGGTTGGCGAAAAACCTGTTGCCGCCGCCCAGGGCGGATAACAGCCGGTTGACGACTTCCAGCAGCGCAACGCCGAGCACCAGTCCCATGTAACCCGAAACGGCGGTGATCACAACGGACTCCTGGACGATCATCAGGACTATAGAACGGGGGGTTGCGCCCAGCGCCTTGCGAATGCCGATCTCCCGGGTACGCTCCTTGACGACAATCAACATGATATTACCGACGGCAATTGCGCCGGCAATGATTGTTCCGATGGCCACCACCCAACTAAACAGCCGAATTCCCGAAAACAGGCCCTGCACTTTCTCGTATTCCTGCTGCATGTTGAAAGTGCCGATCCCCGACGGATCCTGCGGATGCACCTTATGCCGCTCCCTTAACAGTTTGTCCACTCTCTGTTCGACGATTTCCGATCGAATGCCCGGTTGCGGCATTACGATCAGACGGTGAACCCTGTCGCCTTGGTTGAAAATATAACGCAGGGTGGTGTTGGGAACCATGACGCGTTCGCTGTCCCGATCGGCGTCCTCACCCGGCCGGCGCGAATTAAACACACCCACCACCTGAAAAAAAACGTTGTTGATCTGGATATCCCTGCCTACCGGGTCTTGCCCCGGCTCAAACAGCACTTGCCGTACGCGGGAGCCGATAACGGCCACTTTTCTCCGCTCCTGTATATCCAACTCGTTGATGAATCGCCCTTCGACCATGTCATAGGGTTGCATGGCGATCAGTACCGGATATTCACCGGTCACCTCCAGAACGTCGTTATTGTCGAGGTGTTCCACGTTCTGGCCGCCCATGAAATTGGTGGGCGCGACTCTCGCAACCCCGTCCACATTGTTCATGATCGCCTTGATATCGTCGTCGTTCAGCCTGACTTCCCGTCCTTTCGAGAGACCAGCATAAGGCAGCGTTGTTTTTCCCGAACTCCAGATAAAAACAAGGTTTTCCATCCGATCGAACGATTGCTTCACCCCGTTCTCCATACCCTTGCCGGCGCCCAGCAACACGACCAGCATAAACACGCCCCAGAATACGCCAAAGGCGGTCAGCCCGGTCCTGAGCTTGTGCCGTTTGACGGTCAGGTAAATTTCCTGCCACTTGTCGACATCAATCATACCGGCCTCCGTCAATCAGCGCGCATCGCTTCGATGGGGGTGACACTGGCCGCCTTCATAGCGGGCAGCAACCCGGCGGCGGCGCCGACAAACACCAGCAACAGCGTAGCGGCGACCGCGGTTCCGAAACCCACTTCGGGACTGGAAAAGTATGCCGCCTGCACGTTCGCTTTCTGCATAACATACTGCACGAATTCGAGCAGCCCCACGCCCAACACCAACCCCAGATAGCCCGCCAGCGCCGTTAAGGCGACCGACTCCAGCAGGATCAAACCGATAATCGAACCCGGCGTGGCGCCCAGCGCCTTTCTGACCCCGATTTCCTTGGTACGATCCTTGACCGTGATAATCATGATATTACTGATGCCGACGATACCCGCCGCCAGCGTGCCGATGCCCACGAACCAGATGAATATGTCCATGGCGGCGAACATGTTGCGGAACGTCTGGGCGCGTACCGCCAGATTGTTGCTGTGGATAGCCCGCCGGTCGTCGGGGGCGATCCAGTGCCTGGACTTGAGCAGATCGATCGCCGCCTGTTCCAGCTTTAAGCCGTCAACGCCCGGCTTCGGCGTGATGGCCATCAGGTTGACCTTCTTGCTCTTGTCGAAGGTCTGCTTGTAAGTGCTCAACGGAATGTAGAGGCGTTCCGACATGCGCCCCTGCCAGCCGCTGTCATAAAATACACCGACCACGCGGAAGCTGACACCGTTGATCGTAATATATTCCCCGCTGGGGTCCGCGCCGGATGGAAACAGGGCTTCGGCCACCCGCGTGCCGATAACCACGACCTTGCGACTTTCACCGTGGTCGTACGCATTCAGATTGCGTCCGTGGCGGAAATCATCGAGCAGCTTGATATTAAAATATTCGTCACCGACGCCGTAAACTCCAAAACTGCCGGTTTTCTCGCCGTAAGTAATAATGATGTCGCCGCTCCAGATCGATCCCAGGGGATTCTCGGCGGCGGCGTGGTTCAACCCCGGCAATTCGCGCCTCAACGCCTCGATATCGTCCTCGGTGAACTGAAGCTGCCTGCCCGGTGCCAGCCCCTTGAAAGCCACCGAGGTTTTCCTGGGAAAAATCCAGATACTGTCCTGCACGTCGCTGGTAAACATTCCCTCGGTGCCGTTCTGCATGCCCCTGCCCACGCCCAGCAGCAAAATCAGCATCAGAATACCCCAAAATACACCGAAGGCTGTCAGAAACGTTCTGAGCTTGTTTTGCTTAATGGTATGGAGAATTTCCTGCCACTTGTCCAGATCAAACATCGGCGCCCTCTGCGGCGGCCGTGATGACCGGTTGAGGTGTAGACACAATCTCCCCGTCCCTGAGGGTGATTACCCGCTGCGTCTGCCGGGCGATATCGGCTTCATGGGTCACGATCACGATGGTTTTACCCGACCGGTTGACATCTTTAAACAATTCCATCACCTCACTGCCGGTAACGCTGTCCAGCGCACCGGTCGGCTCGTCGGCGAGTATCACTCGCGGATTGGAAATCAACGCTCTGGCGATAGCCACACGCTGTTTCTGACCACCCGACATTTCATTGGGCATATGATGCGCCCGGTCGGCCAGCCCCACTCTTTCCAGGTACTCGTAAGCGATCCTGTTGCGTTCGCGCCGCGGCACTTTCTGGTAATACAGCGGCAGCGAAACGTTTTCGACGGCATTCTTGAAAGGCAGCAGGTTAAACGCCTGAAAGACAAAACCGATGTGATGATTCCGGAAACGCGCCGCCTCAGCCTCGCTAAGTCCGCGAATGAGCGTGCCGCCGAGCAGATATTCACCCTTGTCGTAATGGTCCAGGATGCCGAGAATATTCAACAAGGTTGATTTCCCCGAGCCGGAAGCGCCCATGATCGAAACCATCTCACCGTCTCTGATATGCAGATCGAGACCCTTGAGCACGTGCAACGTTTGTTGGCCCTCACCGTACGACTTATGAATATTTTTCAGCCTGATCATATCTCCCACGCTTACCCCGCCGACGTCGCGGTCCAGAGTATCGCCAGTTTAAACAAGCGTTATCGTTTTTGTCGTCCAAAACGCTGCGACAGGACTTTGGCATCGTCCACCTGACAAAGTTCAGGGAAAATACCACCCCCGCACACCCTCTCTCCACCGAGACGGTTCCGGTGGAGCATCTCCTGATTTTGCCGTTTATTCAGCCTTTACAATACCGCAGGCTATCCGACCTCCCCCGCCTCCCAAAGGCTTTGGGTCATCGGAATAGTTATCGCTGCCCTCATGAATCATCAGTGCCCGCCCCTGAAGATCCGCCATTTCAAGCCGGGGAGCCAGTACCGGGTGGGAGGCCCGTCCGTCGGATTTTACGTAAAGCGCCGGCAAATCTCCAAGGTGGCCTTCGTCCCACGGGGTACCGTGCTTTTTACTGCCGGCCGGATCATAGTGTCCACCCGCAGCGCCGGCCGGCGTTACCTTGCCATTTTTCTTTCCAGGCTGGCAACTCGGGTTCTCATGCACATGAAATCCGTGTAGTCCCGCCGGTAACCCTTTCAATGAAGGAGTAAACACCAAACCATGCTCGCTCTCGCTGATCGTGACTTCTCCGATGGACTTCCCGACCCCGGATTTGTTCACCGAGTGCATTTGAACAACGGTCTCGGCGAACCCCACAAAACAAACAAAGACCGTTGAAATAAACAAGGCAATTTTAAACCTAGTTTTCATTATCATCTCCATATTTATTGAAAACCGATTTATTCTGACTGCCGGCGTCATGCATAGTTCGACCCCCGGCGAATCTGTCGCAGCCTCATACAAGCCGGCCCCTATTCACCAAAGTTGCCTGCCGCTACTGATCCACATGCTCCAGGAAATTGAGAATGGCGTCGGCGCATACTTGCGGTTGCTCCTGCAGGAGTAAATGCGGGCCGTCCACTTCTTTCAGGCAAATCTGGGGAATGTTTTCGAACAGTTCTTCCCGCAGTTGGGATGACACCAGCCTGTCCCTCAGCGCCCTGAGATACAGTACCGGCGCCGATATGCGTGACAACAAAGGCGCGACATTCAGACCGGCGATCATGTTAAAGCGCATTTTGATAGTTTCAGGCGCCGTAATTTCTTCAACCGACAACACCGCCTGTTTTACTTTTTCGGATACCTCGCCGGCCGTACAGAATTTGTTCAACAGCAGATTTTGCAACGGACTGCGGCCCAAAAAGCTTTCAGTGATCCAGTGACTCAGCCCCAAAAGCGAGCCGAACGGGCTGCGCGCAAACCCCGCGCAAATTATCGCAGCCTCGAACCGGCCGGGATACCGGGCCAGTAGCGACAAGGCAATCGGGCCCGAAAACGATTCAGCCAGAATAATTGCACGATGCCGGGGCAAACGTGCGTTGACGGATTGGACGTAGTCTTCCAGCGTCACTTCACCGTTGAACGAAAGCACTGAGGTTCGACAGCGGTAACCAAACGCCTCGGTAATAGGCTCAAAAAGCAGCCCCGTTCCGTCAAATCCCGGCAACATATAGATATGTTTGAAATCGGAAGCGTTCGTCACACATGTCCCCGTCAATCGTCAACCCCCATACCTGTTGGGACACCCGGTTTCACTAACTTTTTGATTTATGGGCCATTTCACCCAATCATCTTCCACGGGAACCCCGGTAACTGTTATCGGCAGGATTGGATTCCCATTAAAGGGCAGCGGGCCGGGAAAACGCCAAAAGTACCTCATACGCGCCTGTCGATTTCCAGACGCGCGCCAACTCAAGCAAAGATGAATTGATTTCTGCGTGCGGTTTCCCTCGTTGGTGCTCCAAATCAGCCATTCTGGTATCGCCTTCCCTGGTCATTTGCTTATAATGCTCACCGTCTTGGTTGCCAACAACAGACCCGCGACCTGGTCGCATAAGAGCGCGCTCTGGAATAAACGCAGAAATTCAACCTTTGCCGGACCAGAATGAAAACATATCCGCTTAAAAAGTATTACGGCTGGCTGGCTGTTTTATTTGCCTCCTGCATTCTGGCATATGCCAGTTCCTCTTTATTTCTTGAGCTGAACAATTTTGAATTGCGCCACGACAACGGCACGCGGGAATCCGTGAACATGCCCTTGTCGAGGACCTCGGAACCTGAAGGCGGCAGGTATGAGTTGCATGGTGAAATCACATTCGACTGGTGGACACCCAAAACTCTTCATATCACACCGGATGACCGGGTCGTAAGCATCACCATTAACGGAACCGATATCGACTTGTCGCATATCTCCGATGAAAGCCTGAGCGACTGGGGATACGGCTTTTTGCTCGACGTGGAGCCATACGTAAAGGACGGCAAAAACTCAATATCGATCTCCTTTTTGGACCACGGCTACCATGGCCTTATGGGAATGAGAATAGAGCCTCGAAATGCCGCCTGGAAAATGTTCACCGTCTCCGTGTTGTGGCTAACGCTGCTGTTCGTCGTAATTATCATGGCCGGCCCCGCTCTCAAAGTTCCCAAACCCCACTTGGCGCTTTACTTCCTGATCGTTCTGGGTGCCGTTCTGCAAATATTGACGATCTATACCTACAACCCCATGGATCACATTTGGAGCGACGCACAGCGACACTGGGAGCAGGGCACGGAAACGTTGCGCAGCGACTTGATGTCCAATACCGATCCCATCATGTATCAGCTGTACCTCGGCGCGTTCGCAAAGTTGACGCTGGGCATGCACGGGCTGGTCGCGTTTTTTACCAGCTTATTGGCCGTCATCACCCCCTGGCTGTGGTACCGGTTTTTCCGCGAACTGCAAGGCAACAAAACTTTTGCGCTGGCCGGCTGGGCCTTTCTGTCACTACTGCCCTCGTGGATGTCGATTTACAGCTATTTCATGCAGGAAACCCTGTTGTTGCCATTACTGGGCGCGGCATTGTGGGCTACCTGGCGGGCGCGCCGCAAGGGGACGGTAAACAGCTTTGCCTTGATGGTCATCCTGTGGATTCTGGCGGGGCTTACCAGGGGCATTGCCATTCCGCTCGCGGCTGTCTGCTGCACGGCGCTTTGGCTGACCCAGGAGCACAGGTTCAAAAAGGCCCTGGTATCCGCGTGCATTCTTTCGTTAACGCTGGGACCGCTTACTTATCGTTCCTACCAGACTGTTAATCATTTCGCGCCGCATGGCATGGGGCATATTGCTGCTATCTATGCCAGGTCGGGTAATAAGGAAATTACCCTGCACATCCCGGCGAGAGGCCGCGGTCCGGTATACGGTTTTGGCTCGCCTTCCACCGGCGATAAGCCCTTCGCGCCTATAAGCGACTGGGAAACACAGCGACAGGGAGTGATCGTAGTCGATGTGGATCTGGCGAAAGGCCGGGAAGGTTGGGAGGAGGCCTATCGGCAAGCAGCCATGACATGGGACGAAGCCTTGTGGATAATGAAAGAAAACCTGATATTTTTGTTTTTCGGTTCTTCATGGCCCGATAACAATGAATCACGGCTCCTTGACCGTATCAGCATTCATATGCGCTGGATCTGGGCTCCGGCGTTTCTTGCAGCAATAATATGGACTTTCATGATACGCCGCCGACTCCGCCATCAGTGGCTGCTCCCCTCGCTGATTGCCGCATGGTTTATCGTACAGGGACTGTTTGTGATATCGCTTAACGAAGGGCGCTATCGCAAACCCTTTGAAGGCCTTATTGTCGCTCAATTTGTGTTGCTGGCGGGTGCCAGCCGGGGGCAGACAAAATCCGGCCGGCCTTATTGTTGGGATTTCGGGCCGCTCTTAAACGGTCTGGCTTTAAAGATCAGCACCTCGATAACCGATCGTAAACAGCCAGATAACGACGCCGAATCACCGGCACAAAAGGACTTTAATGATCAACCCAATTCTTTGTCCGATCAACAGCCTTACGCCATTTCGCAAGCAACTCCAGAC
>DASVCP010000338.1:0-5311 GCA_036381555.1 Gammaproteobacteria bacterium | reverse complement strand
CGAATCGAAACAAAAGCCAGGGTGAAAATGCCGACCGCGAACAGAATCATAAAGGGCCCGTTGGCGAGGATGTCCAGCAGATCGCGACTGAAAGGGGTTTGTCGGTCCATGACGGGCCGGACCCTCTCGCGCGTGAAGTGGAAGGTGATCAGCAGCAGTATTACGGTGACCAGCGCGTATGCCGACATGGTCAGTTGAAACCCTTTTGGCCGGTCGCCTTGCCCAAGCAGTTCGACCAGGTCCAGGGTAAAGTACAGAACTATAATGCCGGCCCCATACGCGCCGATGAAGCGATAAGAGGATAAGGCGGCGCGTTCCCTGGAGTTCGGCGAAATCACGCCCAGCAATGACGAATAGGGAATGTTGTTGGCGGTAAAAACGATGCCCAGGAACAAGTAGGTTGCGTATGCGTAATAAAGCTTGCCGGTGGGGGGCAAGTCCGGGGTGGTAAAACAAAGAACCGAGGCCATTCCCAGAGGAATGGCCCCGAACAGCAGGTAAGGCCTGAATTGACCCCAACGTGATCTTGTGCGATCCGAGGCAAAGCCTATCAGCGGGTCGCTGATCGTGTCCCAGACCCGTGTTGTCAGTAACAACGTCCCCGCGGCAGCCGCGGAAATGCCGAAAATGTCCGTGTAAAAGAAAAGCTGGTAATAAACAAACGTCATCCAGATAAAATTGAATGCCGCGTCTCCCATTCCATAGGCCAGCTTCTCTTTAAAGGGAACTTTATCGGCGCCCCCCATCTACTATCCCATTACAACCTGCACCTTGTGTTCACTGCCGGCATCCAGTATGGGCAGGCGGTTACCGGATATCGTGCCTCCGTCCAGGGTAATGCTCTTGACCCCCTTGCTGACATGATCGGGGTTGAGGATTTCGATATGGTACGTCACATCGCGGAACATGCGGCTGATCCTGAATCCGTCCCACTGGCTGGGTATGCAGGGGTCGACGATCAGCGCATCGTAATCCGGCCGGATACCCAGAATATATTGAGTGATGGCGTAATAGTTCCAGGCGGCGGTCCCGGTCAGCCAGGAGTTCTTCGCTTCGCCGGGCTTGTAGGCGTCTTTGCCCGCGATCATCTGCGAGTAAACGTAGGGTTCGGTCCGGTGCAGGTCGCTGATGTCCTCGAGATACGCCGGCGCAATCTTCCGGTAATATTCGAAAGCGCGATCACCCCGGCCGATCACGGTTTCACCGATCATGATCCAGGGATTGTTATGGCAGAAAATGCCGGCGTTTTCCTTATAGCCGGCCGGGTAGGTCGAGATCTCGCCGTATTCGATGTAGTAGCGGGTGAAAGCCGGCTGTTGCAGAACAATGCCGTACTCGCAGTCCAGCCACTTCTTCACGGAATCGAGCGCCTGTTCGACCTTGCCTTCTTCCTTGCCGATACCGGCCATGGAACAAAAGCCCTGCGACTCGATGAAGATTTTGCCTTCCTCGTTTTCCTGGCTGCCGATTTTCTTGCCGTAATAGTCATAGGCGCGTAGGAACCACTCGCCGTCCCAGCCGTGCTCCTTGACGGCGTCGATCATCGCGTCGACATGCTTCTGCGCGTCGGCGGCCACATCGTTTTCCTCGATGCGCTTGCACAGTTCGATGAAATCCCGGCCGTAAAGCACGAACAGGCCGGCGATCATCAGGGATTCCGCGGTTCTGCCGGACTGGTTGTTGGTGGTCTGGAAAGACTCGTTGGGGTTGGTGGAAAAACAGTTCAGGTTCAGGCAGTCGTTCCAGTCGGCCCGGCCGATCAGCGGCAGTCCGTGCGGGCCGAGATTGTTGACCGTATGGTAGAAAGAACGTTTCAGGTGCTCGAACAGGGACTGCGCCTTGCTTTCGTCGTTATCGAAAGGAACCTGTTCGTGCAGAATGGAGAAGTCGCCGGTTTCCTTGATATAGGCGGTGGTCGATAAAATCAGCCACAACGGATCGTCGTTGAAGTTGCCGCCGATGGCGTTGTTGCCGCGCTTGGTCAACGGCTGATACTGATGATAGGCCGAGCCGTCCTCGAACTGGGTGGCGGCGATGTCGAGAATGCGCTGTTTGGCGCGTTCCGGCACCTGGTGCACGAAACCGATAAGGTCCTGGTTGGAATCGCGAAAACCCATGCCGCGGCCGATGCCCGATTCAAAGAAGGACGCGCTGCGCGACATGTTGAAGGTAATCATGCACTGGTATTGATTCCAGATATTGACCATGCGGTCCAGCTTTTCATCATGGCTGGAGAGCGTGTAAACCGACAGCAGGTTGTCCCAGTATTTTCTGAGCTCGGCCAGCGCCGCCTGCACCTTCTCGCCGGTATCGAAGCGGGCGATCATGGCGTTGGCCTTGGCTTTGTTGATGACCCCCTTGGCTTCCCATTTTTCCTCGTCGGCGTTTTCGACATAACCGAGGATGAAAATAAGCTGCTTTTCTTCACCGGGTGCCAGTTCCACTTCAAGATAGTGGGAGGCAACCGGCGACCAGCCGTGGGCTTCCGAGTTACGGGGTTTGCCTTCGACTACTGCGTCGGGACGTTCGAAACCGTTGTAGAGGCCGACGAACGACTCCCGGTCGGTGTCAAAGCCTTGAATGGGCGCGTTCACCGAATAGAAGGCATAGTGGTTGCGGCGTTCCTTGTACTCGGTTTTATGATAAATGGTCGAACCCTTTATCTCGACCTCGCCGGTGGAAAAGTTACGCTGGAAATTCGTCATGTCGTCTTCGGCGTTCCACAGGCACCATTCGACGAACGAAAACAGCTTGAGTTTTTTCGGTGAAGAATCGTTGTTTTTCAGGCTGACCTGCTGGACTTCGCCCCAGAAATTCAAGGGGACGAAGTAGGTCACCTCGGCGTCCACGTCGTTCTTGGAACCTTTGATGGTCGTGTAGCTCAAGCCGTGGCGGCATTCGTACCGGTCCAAAGGCGTCTTGACCGGTTTCCATCCGGGCGACCAGACGGTGTCGCCGTCCTTGATGTAGAAATACTTGCCGCCGTTGTCGATCGGCACATTGTTGTAACGGTACCGCGTCAGGCGGCGGAACTTGGCATCCTTGTAAAAGGTATATCCGCCGGCGGTGTTGGAAATCAGCGAAAAAAAGTCCTCGTTGCCCAGGTAGTTGATCCAGGGGTAAGGAGTTTGGGGTTCCGTTATTACGTATTCGCGCTTGCTATCATCAAAATGACCGAACTTCATCGCTAGTGCCTGCCTTTGTCATGGATTTTTCACGTTCTCTTGCGATTTCCTCATGCGGCCAATCGGCAAGTCTGTCATACCAGGTTTTCTTAAGGATGACGCCGGTAACTGCTATGATCACGCCCGCCGTCGCCGCATAAGTGAATTCTTTGATTACGATAAAAATCGGCAATGCGACCAGTGAGGTCTGCAGGACCGTGCCGATGGTCACGTTGAACATATCGCGACCGAAGTTGGGGTTTCTGGTGAACGAAGGATCTTCCGCCGCAACCTTCTCGTGTATCGGTCCCCAAAATCCCCACGGGCGGACATTCCTGTAAAACGCTTTGAGAATTTCCTCGTTTTCCGGCTCGGTGGTCAGGCTGGCGACGATGCAGGCCAGCGCGGAAACCGCCAGCAACAAGGGGAACAGGTACAACGGCAGAATGTCCGAGGCGATGTCCGGAAAGACGCCGTCGAATATGATCGGGAACGTCAGGGCGCAGAGGATGCCCGTCAACATTCCCCAGAAGTATCCCATGCCGTTCAGGCGCCACCAGTACCATTTCAGCACGTTCGAAACCACGTAGCCGCCCCAGAGCCCGGAAACGATCCATTGCAGGACGCTGTTGATGCTTTGCACATAAAAGCCGATCAGCGTGCTGACAATTACGACACCGGCGGATACCAGGTAGCTGGCGTAAACCAGGCGTTTGGAGCTGGCCTGCGGGTTGATGTAGCGCTTGTAAATGTCGTTGACCAGGTAGGCGGGCGCGGCATTCACCGTCGAGGCGAACGTGCCCATGAACGCAGCCAGCAATCCGGCCAGCAGCAGGCCCATGATACCCACGGGCGCGAACTGATTAATGGCCGAGGGCAGGATTTTTTCAAAGTCGATGCCGCCGGCGGCGGTGACTAGGTCGAGCTGCTGATAGTAGACGATGGCCAGCACGGTAAAGCCGGCGATGAGAAAATAGCGGATCGGCATCAGCACCACGGATACAAAACCGCTCATCATTGCGCCCTCCCTGGGAGAGCGGGTCGCCAGGATTTTCTGCATATCGTAGTTCGGCGCCGGCCCTGCGGCGCTGACCAGCACACCCTTGAACAGCATCATCATGACGAATATTCCGAATAGCGAATAACCATCCGATGCGATTTTGCTGTTGACCTCGGAGACCAAGTTTTGCCAGTCAAGGTCCAGATTCCAGCCGAAAAACGGCGAGGACCAGCCTTCCGGCACCGCGGCTTGCAAGGCTTCATAGGAAACCGTGTTCATGGCGATCACACCGATGACCACGGCGGCGGCGGTCATGATCGTGAATTGCAGCACATCGGCCCAGACGATGCTGAGCATACCGCCCAGCATGACGTAAAACGTCGCAATGGCCGTGAAAATAATGCCGTAAAAGTGCGGCACGTATTCCGACGCGACTTCAAACGGCACGTAGGGCGCCACTGCTTCCCAGGGAACGAAAATCTCGATGAACTTGCCGATGCCCACGAACCCGTAGGCCAGGAATCCCAGCACGCCGACTACCGCGAACACGACCACCACCATGTGAGAAAGCTTGCCCCCCAGGTCGTCGCCGAAGCGGGTGCGGATCCATTCGGCGCCGGTGAGCACGTTGGAGCGCCGCAACCAGATGGACAAGAACATCATCAGGAAGACCTGGTTGAACACCGGCCACAGCCAGGGAATCCAGATGCTCTTCAGACCGTACACGAACAGCAGTGTCACCAGCCACATGGTGCCCGAGATGTCGAACATTCCGGAAGCATTGGACAGGCTGAGCATGTACCAGGGCAAGGTTTTGCCGCCCAGAAAATAAGAATCCAGGTTTTGCGCCGCCCGTTTCTTGAGCGCCAGGCCGATGGCCACCGTGGCAAGCAGGTAGCCGATAATGATCAGAATGTCGATGGTTTGTAATTGCATGGCGCTATTCCTGCTCGAGTTCTGAAATTTAATGAAAAACACCCGGCTGCTGGTTCAGTTAGCCGAACATTCGTAAAACCATACTTTTGGGCGGCATCTGAATAAACGCCGGATTCCCCTCGCATGCATAAGCCCCCGCAACAGCCGTTTCCTGTAACTGTGACGAAAAATCCAGTCCAGTCGATTTTTTTCCTTGGAAATGGCGATCAAG
>DASVCP010000337.1:0-6841 GCA_036381555.1 Gammaproteobacteria bacterium | reverse complement strand
AGCCTCGGTCTCGGTCTGCGCCAGGATCACGCCCTTGCCGGCCGCCAGCCCGTCGGCTTTCACGACGATCGGAGTGCCTTTATCTTTGATATAGGCAAGCGCGGGGGCAATTTCAGTAAAAGTCCGGTACTCGGCAGTGGGAATGCGGTGACGGGCGAGAAAGTCTTTGGTGAACGCTTTCGAACCTTCCAGTTGCGCGGCGGCTTTGCGCGGCCCGAAGACTTTCAGGCCGGCGGCCTCGAAAGCATCGACAATGCCCGCCACCAACGGCGCTTCCGGTCCGACGATCGTCAGATCGACCGGTTCTGATTGCGCAAACGCCAGCAGGGCGGGGATATCCTCGGCGCCGATATCGACGTTCCGGACCTTGGGTTCGCCCGCGGTCCCGGCGTTGCCGGGCGCGACCAATACCTCGTCCACCCGCTCCGACTGCGCCACTTTCCAGGCCAGCGCATGCTCGCGCCCGCCGCCGCCGACGATCAATACTTTCATGAGGTCCCCTTGTAGAATTCGAATCTGCGTGCGGCGCTATTTTACCGGCTTTTTGCCCCAAAATCTTTGGCTTGGTCTGAATGATCCTGTATTGTTTTATGTTTAGCCACGGAACCCACGGAAAACACGGAAAGTTAAAGAGTAAACATTTTAGAATTTTGTTTCATGATCGTGCTTTATGGCTTCGACTGGGATTGTTAAAGAGCATGTTTTGGTTCCGTGTTTTTCCGTGGGTTCCGTGGCTATCCTTTGTTTTTGAGGAGCATTGAATGCATGCTGTACCTGTGTTGAGGATTCGCGATCTTGTTCAAAGCGAGCGCTTTTATTGCGATGTGCTGGGCTTTAAGGTTGACTGGCGCTGGCGTGATGCCAAAGGGTTGCCGGTGTTCATGCAAATCAGTCGCGACAATCTCAGGCTTTATCTGACCGAACAACCGCTGTGCGCATTCGGCGCGCTGGTGTACCTGTACGTCGACGACGTCGACCGCTGGTACAGCGACATCCTGAAAACCGCCACCGGCGTTGATGCGTTGCCCGAGAACAAGCCGTGGGGAAATCGTGAAATGCAGCTTTCCGATCCGGACGGTAATAAGTTGAGGATTTGCAGTCCTTTGCATTGATGGCTGTTAAGCATATTTTTCAGTTACGACTTCCGATTGCTTTTTCCGGCTCCGACTGATTTTGACTTTAATTCGATAACGGCTGTGCAGAAAGGCCGGAATACTCAGGCTGATTAAACTGGCGGCCAGATAGAGCGTTACACCGGGCGTGCCCGAATAGTGCTGGATGTAGGGCAATACCTTCGCTGAAACTTCAGCCAGCAAAATGCTGTAAGTGAAGACCTGGAGCGAATGCTTTCCCAGAAATTCGACCCATCTGTTTCCGACATTGAGTTTGAGATAAAGTATGGACAGGTAAATCAGAGTGGCAAGCAAGGCAAAATTGATCAGCCTGATGAGGCCCAGATTGTATCGTTCCGTTAAAGGCAGCAAATAAGCGGGGAGAATATCGACGATTCCGTGGCGGTCCAGCAGCAATAGTACAACCGGTACAGCCAATACCGCCAGTGTGGAGGACGGCGGCGGGTTGAGTGGCTTGCGCATGAACACGGTTCCCGAAACCAGGCCGGCCACAAACAGGAACTGCCAGGCAAGCGGGTTGAATGCGCCGATGCGGAGATCGTACTGCGAAAACCATGCGGGTCCCGGTATATTTATGAACTGTATCAGCAGCCAACACAACAGGCTCGCCAACAATACCGCGGTATGCCGCCCCTTGTTGATCAGGACAAGCAGCAAGGGCGCCGCCATCATAAAAATCACGTACATGGGAAGTATGTCCATAAGGGACGGTTTGTGTATGAGCGCCAGTGAAAAAAGGGCTTGGGCTGCCATTGCCTGTGCACTGCCTGGCGAAGGGGACATCAAGAGTTCGATTGCCTGCCAGCCGTAGTACAGGGCAAGCAGGGAAACGTGAGACAGATAGATAACCAGGGAACGTTGCCAGCATTTTCGCCACAAGGTGCCTGGTTGGCGAACATGGCGACTATAGGCGATAGCAGTGGTAATGCCTGCAAGAAAGACAAAACCGGAGGCGGCCGAAGCATAGCCCAGGGGTTGCCAGAGCGGACTCTTTTCTGGAGTGAGGATATGGTCGACAGTAATGATGATTAACATCAAGCCTCTAAAGAAATCCAGGCTTTTAACTCTTTCCATTTTCCCTTTGGTGGTTGATTTCCTGTACAGCCATGAGAAATTGCAGGCATTCGAACGATCAAAGTTGTGCTATGAACTGACTCAGGCATATATGCAGTTTTAATGCCCGAACATGTTCGAAATCATTGTGGAAAAGCGCCGGGTTGATTAGATGAGGAAATTTTTGTGGAAGAGGGTGGGTGGACGGTTTATTTGACCGCCGCCTTCGGTTATTTTAAGGGTTCGCCCAGGAGGTGCAGAACATGAAGTATTTGCATACGATGGTAAGAGTTTCAAACCTTGACGAGTCGCTGGATTTCTACTGCAACAAGCTCGGTTTGAAGAAAATTCGCGAGAGCGTGCACGAACAGGGACGTTTTACGCTGGTATTTCTCGGCGCCGACGAAAATCCCGAGGCGCAGGTTGAGCTGACTTATAACTGGGACCCGGAAGAATACGGCGCCGGTCGCAATTTCGGCCATCTTGCTTATGAGGTCGACAATATTTACGAAACCTGCCGGAGGCTGATGGATGCCGGCGTCATCATCAACCGCCCGCCGCGCGACGGCCGCATGGCGTTTATCCGCTCGCCCGACAACATTTCCATCGAGCTGCTGCAAAAAGGCGAATCACTGCCGCCGCAGGAACCGTGGCTGAGCATGCAGAATACCGGGACTTGGTAAACAGAAAGGACGCTTGTTGAAGCGTTGAAACAAAATGATTGCATGTTTTTGAAAATACTTTTCTTTTTCCTTCGCGCCTTCGCGTGAGATTATGGTGTTTAAACTTTGCCAAAGATTTAGTCGGATACCCTGATTCTTAATCATGAACAAACTTCTGAACTCTGCACTCAACACCGTCGAACGCATCGGCAACCGGTTGCCCGATCCGGCCACGCTGTTTGTGATTCTGATCGGTTTGGTGATGCTGTGTTCGTGGCTGGCGGCCATGCTGGGTATCAGCGTGACCCACCCGGGTACGAAAGAGAATATTCCTGCAATCAACCTCTTTGGCGCGGAGCTACTGCAACGCCTGCTGGTGGAGATGCCACAAACGTTCGCGAGCTTCCCGCCGCTGGGCATGGTGCTGGTGGTGATGCTGGGCATCGGCGTGGCGGATAAATCCGGCTTGATCGTGGCGTTGCTGCGGCGCTTTGTCTCCAGTACTCCGCGTTGGTTGTTGAGCAGCGCATTGGTCTTTGCCGGTATTATGTCCAGCCTGGCGGCGGACGCGGGTTACGTGGTGCTGATTCCGCTGGGCGCGGTATTGTTTCTCGGCGCCGGCCGCCATCCATTGGCGGGGATCGCGGCGACGTTTGCCGGCGTGTCGGGAGGGTTCAGCGCCAACCTGCTGTTGACTTCATTGGACCCGTTATTGGCCGGGCTGACCCAGGTTGCGGCGCGAATTATCGCCCCTGCCAGCGAGGTGACTGTTACCGCTAATTACTTCTTTATGGCGGCGTTAACGCCGTTGTTGACGGTGTTGGGCGCGTGGATAACAGACAAGGTCGTCGAGCCGAGGTTGGGGCAATATACGAAGTCAACGGAAGATGACGCCTTATCCGGTCCGGAAGCCGTACGGGGCGAGTCGAAGGCGTTGCTGGCTGCGTTGGCGGGATTGGCGGTGTTTACCGCAATTGTCGCCGTGATGGTGTTGCCGCGGGAGGGAATACTGCGGGATGCGGAAGGCGGTTTCAAACCGTTTTATCAAAGCCTGATCGCGCTGATGTTTCTGGGCTTTCTGATAACCGGCTTGATTTATGGAATGATGACCGGAAAAATCCGCAACGATCGCGACGCGGTAACGATGAGCGCTGACAGCATGGCGGACATGGCGCATTACATAGTGCTGGCGTTCCTGGCCGCGCATTTCATCGCCTTGTTTACCTGGTCCAATCTGGGTCTGATCATTGCCATTAGCGGCGCGGAAGCGTTGCGCGCGATGGAGTTCACCGGGTTGCCGCTGATCATCTCCTTCATCATCGTCACCATGGTGATTAATCTGTTTATCGGCAGCGCTTCGGCGAAGTGGGCTGTTATGGCGCCGGTGTTCGTGCCCATGCTGATGCTGTTGGGTTACACGCCGGAGCTGACCCAGGCGGCTTACCGTATCGGCGATTCGGCGACCAATATTTTAACGCCGCTAATGCCGTACTTCCCGTTGGTGATCGTGTTTGCGAAAAAATATTCCCGCGACTTCGGCATCGGCACCCTGGTAGCGATGATGCTGCCGTACTCCATCGCCTTCAGCGTCGGCGCAACGCTGTTGCTGATTGTATGGATGCTGCTGGGAATCCCGCTGGGCCCGGGCGTGGAGATGATTTACTCGCCGTGACTTAATTTTAAGAATTAACCTCTGAGAACACAGCGTAGACTAAGTTTAAAAACCAAGAAACTATAACCACGGAGTACACGGAGATCACTAAGAAATTAAAGAGCAAAAAATTTCTTATGGTGACTGATTCTTTTCAAGCAGTTCTCAAAGCTATTCGTTACGCTTTTAAAACATAAAAGTCTTTTAACTCTGTGATCTCCGTGCGCTCCGTGGTTAATTATTTTAATGCCGGAAGTGGCGCATGCCCGTGAACACCATCGCCATACCGTATTCGTCGGCGGCGGCGATCACTTCGTTGTCCCGCTTGGAACCGCCCGGCTGAATCACGGCGGTGATACCGGTTTTGTGAGCGGCGTCGATGCCGTCGCGGAACGGGAAAAACGCGTCGGAGGCCATCACCGAACCCGCCACGTCGAGGTGTTCGTCGGCCGCTTTGATGCCGGCGATTCTGGCCGAGTACACACGGCTCATCTGGCCCGCGCCGATGCCGATGGTCTGGTTATCGCGAGCGTAGACGATGGCGTTGGATTTCACGAACTTGGCGACTTTCCACGCAAACAGCAAATCCTGTATTTCCTGTTCTGTCGGGTGGCGTTTAGTGACCACCGTTAATTCCGCTTCATTGACCATGCCGAGGTCCCGATCCTGCACCAGCAGTCCGCCGGTAACGCGCTTGAAATCCAGCGCGGAAGTTTGGGATTGCCACTGGCCGGTTTTCAGCAAACGGACATTCTGTTTTTCCGCGACAATGCCGGCGGCATCGGGTGAAACCTCGGGAGCGATAATCACTTCCACGAATTGTCGATCAATGATTGTTTGCGCGGTTAGTGCATCGAGAGTCCGGTTGAAGGCGATAATGCCGCCGAAGGCCGATGTCGGATCGGTTTGATAGGCTCGATTGTAGGCTTCGAGCAGGTCGTCGCCGGTGGCGACGCCGCAGGGATTGGCGTGCTTGACGATGACGCAGGCAGGCTGCGCGAATTGTTTGACACACTCCAGGGCCGCGTCGCTGTCGGCGACATTGTTAAAGGAAAGCGCCTTGCCCTGGATCTGTTTGGCGGTGGCGACCGAGGGCTCAGGCGGGCAATCGGCGGACGGGCGTTCAATGTAGAATGCCGCGCGTTGGTGCGGATTTTCGCCGTAACGCATGTCCTGGCTTTTATGGAACTGCAGGCTGAGCGCGTGCGGAAAGTTGACCGGCTCCAGTCGCTGATCGAGGCTGCCCAGGTAATTTGCGATGGCGCCGTCGTAACGCGCGGTATGTTCAAATACTTTCAAGGCCAGGTGGAAACGGGTAACCGGGCTGATGCCGCCGCTGCTCTCGATTTCCCTGATCACTCCCGCATAGTCCTCCGTGTCGACGAGGACGGCAACCGAAGCGTGGTTTTTTGCCGCGGAGCGCAACATGGCCGGACCGCCGATATCGATATTTTCAATGGCATTTTCGAAAGTACTGGCGGGTCGGGCGATGGTTTGTTCGAAGGGATAGAGATTCACCGCGACAAGATCGATGGGTGGAATATTGTGTCGTTCCATTACGCCCTCGTCCGTGCCGCGGCGACCCAGCAGTCCGCCGTGAATTTTCGGATGCAGGGTTTTTACCCGGCCCGCCATCATTTCAGGGAAGCCGGTGTAATCCGAAACTTCAACCACCGGGATACCGTTGTCGCTCAATAATTTGGCGGTTCCACCCGTAGACAGTATTTCAACGTTCCGTGATGCCAGAACTTTTGCGAACTCAACAATGCCCGTTTTATCGGAAACGCTCAGCAGCGCGCGTTTGACGGTGATGATCTGGCCGGAAAGCACGGTTTGATTACTCCTGGTTGTTGTTTACGGAAGTCTGGATCGGTCATCCGGACTGGCGACGAAGTTTTGTTTCTTCGGTCTTTATCCGGTCTCCTTAAAAAACTTTGCAATATTAGTGCCTCTTGCGGAGATTTGAGTGTAGACGTCGGGCTCGTTTATTACTATTTCGAATTTTCGAGTCCGTGTTCCTTGATTTTCTTGCGTAAAGTCCCCCGGGTAATTCCCATATATTCCGCGGCCTTGCTTTGGTTGCCCTGAGTATGTTCGAGCACGGTGTAAATCAGCGCGCACTCCACTTCGCTCATCACCATTTTGTAGAGGTCGGCGGCTTTTTCGCCATTGAGTTTTTTAAAATACAACTGCAGGCAGGTTTCCACGCTGGACCGCAAGGCATTCGTTCTGCGTTCGACGGGCGGTGGAAAAGTTTTGTTACTCTTGGTCATGCGGCGTGCTTTACGCTGTTACTCATGGGAAAGGTGCCGGAGTTCGCCAGATACTTGAAGAACTCCTCA
>DASVCP010000336.1:0-2075 GCA_036381555.1 Gammaproteobacteria bacterium | reverse complement strand
GGAATGGGTAGGCTTTACGGCCTACTGGATGGCTGGATACGTGTAGTCGTTATTCTAAAACCTTTTTTGAAATGGTTAAATTGGTAAATGTTTTATTCATGGTGCTGCTCGCAGGTCAGGCTCTGTCGCAGGACAGTGACGGGATTGTGTTCGATGTTTCTGTCGCCGAGTTCAGACACTTGATGGACTCCCTTGAAGGGGAGGTTGTCGTGGATCTTCGCACTCCGGAGGAGCTTCAGCAGCACGGGAAGATCGCGGGGGCGGTGGAGATCGACTACTTCGGCGCCAACTTCGAGCCCGCGCTTCAAGGGCTCGACACGAGCAAGGTCTATCTCCTCTATTGTGCAGGCGGTGGCAGAAGTGGCGAGACCGCCGGACTCATGAAAGAGATGGGCTTCAAGAAGATCTACAATCTAAAAGAAGGTTTTAAGGGATGGGCGAACCAAAAGATGCCGGTAGTGAAAAACTAGCGCTTGGCCGCCGGGCGTTCCCTTCGCCGGGCTCAGGGCAAGCTAGTTCCGGGACCGGTAACTCCGGTGGCTGCGGTGGCTGAGCTTGCCGAAGCCCCAACGCCCCACGCACTATTTCATCTGCTCCAACTTCTTCACAAGATCCTCGATATATCCTTCAAGCGCCGAGCTGTGCGTTCCATCCAGCGTGATCAGATGAAGGTTGGCAGCATTGGTATCCTGGCTAATGAGCTCATCATAAGTGCCCTGCGTATTCCCGATCGGTACGGTAACGTCGGCCGAACCATGATAGAAAAAGACGGGAGCCTTGGGCGCCCAATCGGTGAGTGAGTTCTCTTCAAGTTTCTCCTGGAGATAATCGTAAAGCGGATCGGTATTCGTGCCGAGCAAGACATCTTCCCGGACCAGCGTCTGAGTGTCGGTGGTAAGCTGCGCGTTGATGTCCTCTGCCGAGTTGTTGCCATCGAAAAGGCCGGGAATCCTGCTCGCATAAGGCTCGTTAAAAACTACCGATACCAGGTCATCTTCGTCGTAGAACGAACGGTATCCCATAACAACGTAGGCCAGGTAGTAGGGGTGGGGGTAGGTGTCCTCAGTGAGAATATGGTCGTGCATTGCCAGGACATCATATCCGCCTGCAGCAGGAAAAGAGGCAACCAGTTCAAAGTCTTCGACCGGGTTGGCTTCCAGTGCTTTGTGCGCAGCAAGGGTAATATATCCCCCTTGCGAATATCCGGCGAGGAAGACGCGTTTGTCAAATTCGACATTTTTCTCCCTGGCGAGCGCATGCGCTGCGCGATGCAGGTCGATTACCGCAGTGGCGGCAGGTTCTTCAACATAGTAGGGATGAAACACGTCTTTTGACTCGCCGAATCCGATCATATCGGGCACCGCCGTGATGAATCCCATAGAGGCCCGTCCCGCGTAAGAAATTACTTGTTCATGTTCTTTTGTTAAGGTTGAGGGTGCATCAGATTGTTTGACGATTGTACCGCGATGAAAGCTGATCATGGGTAATGCATTCCCCGTTGTTTTGGGGAGAAGCACCAGGCCGGACGCGTTAATCTCATTGCCCTGATAAGTGGTTTCGTAAACCACTCGATAGATGTCCACATCATACGCGAGAAGCTCAGTATTGAAATCTCTTCCTGACAGCTGGACGAATAGTTTTAACTGCTCAGCGGCCCACGCGCCTGTCGCGGTCGCCTCTACAAGATTGCTTTCCTCAGATGGGGGCGCAGGATCATCGTTGTGAGAACACGATAATACCGCCACGGTGAGGAAAAAAAACAATAACCATCTCAAATTATTCTTCGCGAATCTCATATGCTATTGTATCAACACAGTCCGGTACTTACCGGCAGCTTACTCCATAAAAAAAAGAGGCCGTACCGCCGGCCTCTTTCTTTGCGCTTCTTTTACTATGGAAGCGGTAGCCCCGTGGCGCTGTAGTTACCCAAATTTGCCTTTGGCACCGAGGCACCGAACTGTTCATTGATGGCATCGATGAAGATGTTTGCAATAAACGCATAACCGCGGCTGTTCGGATGAATTCCGTCTTCCGAATAAATGCCTGTCGGAGGGTTGATGTTGGGGGTGATCGTA
>DASVCP010000335.1:0-10878 GCA_036381555.1 Gammaproteobacteria bacterium | reverse complement strand
ATGCCGGCGCGGGCGTCAAACCTCACAAGACATCCAAAGCCCGTTGACACCTTCTTTGCTTACTCGCCCGCCAACCAATCGATAGCGTGTTCCCCATCGCACCCGGCCAACCGTTGCGCCAGGAATTCACCCGCACGCGCCAGTTCGTTATCGAATCGCCAGGGTGGGTTCACGATTACAAGACCGGAACCGTACATGCCATGCTCGCGCGGGGGAAAGCGAAGCTCGGACCTTAAAATTTTATGCATACCGCTGTCGTGCATCCGTTTCAGCAAATGCCGGTGCCGGCCCTCGGGCAACAGTGGATACCACAAAAGGTAGACCGCATTCCCCCAGCGCCGATGCGCTTTTTGCAACAACCCGGCGATGTCGTCATACTCGCTTTTGATTTCGTAGCTGGGATCGAGCAGCACCAGCCCGCGTTTGACAGGCGGCGGCAGCAAAGCGGGCAGGCCTTCATAGCTATCGCGCATATGTATCGCAATGCGGCGGTCGCCTTTAAAACAGCCGCGCAACGCCTCCAGTTCCCGCGGATGCAGTTCCATCAGGATGGCGCGATCGTTGTCGCGCAGCAGCGCGGCCGCCAGAGCGGGCGATCCGGGATAGCGGCGCAACCCGGAACCGGTGTTTAGGTCCCTCAGTATGGCGACGTAGCCGTTCACCGTTTCCGGCAGATCGCCGGTTTGCCACAACCTGCAGACGCCGGCATCCGCTTCGCCGGTCTTGCGCGCTTCGGCACTGTCCAGGTCATAAACCCCTGACCCGGCATGCGCATCGACATAACACAGCGGCGCGGGCTTGGCCTGCAACGCGCGCAGCAACGCCACCAGGGCGATATGCTTGTGCACATCGGCAAAGTTGCCGGCATGATACTGATGCTGGTAACTCAGCACGCGATATTCCCGTCGTTCGTCATGCAGTCAAGGAAGCGGTTCAACGGCGGTTATATTTGGTGGCATTGCCGCGCGACAATTCCACGGGGTACTTTTCTTCGTTGACACGCAGCTTGTCGTGCACCGCCGTTTCCAGGTCGATGCCAAGACGGTCGGCCAGCCGTATCAGGTAGAGCTGAATGTCCGCCAGTTCCTCCCCTGCCTGCCTCAGGTCGTCATCGTTCAATTGAACCGATTGCGCTTCGGACAACCATTGAAACAACTCCAGCAACTCGGCGGCCTCGACACTCAGGGCCATGGCCAGGTTTTTGGGACTGTGGAACTGCTCCCAGTCGCGCTGCGCGGCGAAATCCGCCAGTTTTTGCTTGATGGTATCGATATCCACACTACCTCCCCGGTTGCGCTCGCGGCCTTGCGCGTAGCGTACATTACGGCTTGATCGTTTTCGCATTATCACTCAGGCTGTACTAAGATTTTGCCATTATTCAATTGCATCAAGCGACAATAATGAACAATAAGCCGGAGCAACTTCACCGTATTGTGATCGTCGGCGGCGGCGCCGGCGGGCTGGAACTGGCCACTGCCCTGGGCGACAAGCTCGGCAAGCGCGGGCTCGCCAGCGTGGTGCTGGTCGATGCGAAACTGACGCATCTCTGGAAACCGTTGCTGCACGCGGTGGCGGCCGGCACCATGGACGCCGATTTCGACGAGTTGAGTTATATGGCCCACGCCACCGCGCATCATTTCAAGTTCCGATTGGGACGCATGACCGGCCTGGACCGTGGCAAGCGGGAAATCCGCCTCGCCGGCACTTACAACGAGGCGGGCGAGGAGATCATTCCGCCGCGCACCCGCGGCTACGATACGCTGATCATGGCCGTCGGCAGTGAAACTCACGATTTCGGCATTCCGGGCGTGAGGGATCACTGCCTGTTTCTCGATTCGCAGGACCAGGCCCGGCATTTCCAGCGCTACTTTCTCGAGCGCTGGCTGTCCGCCAACACTCATCCCGAGCCGTTGCGCAAAGGGCAGTTGAATGTCGCCATTGCCGGCGGCGGCGCCACCGGCGTGGAACTCGCCGCCGAGTTGCATACCGCCACTCATGAAATGCTGCATTACGGCCTGAACCGCATCCCAAAAGACCGGAACATCGAGTTCAACATAATCGAAGCCGCCGACCGGCTGCTGCCAGGCCTGCCTGAAGCCGTGTCGGAAAACGTGCACGAAACGCTGGAAAAGCTCGGCATCAAAATTCACACAGGACAAATGGTCAGCGAAGTCACCGCCGAAGGCTTTCACACCAAGAGCGGCCTGTTCGTGCCGGCCGAAATCAAGGTCTGGGCGGCCGGTATCAAAAGCCCGGACTGGCTGCGCGAACTCGACGGCCTGGAAACCAACCGCAAGAACCAGTTGATGGTACACAAAACGCTGCAAACCACCCGCGATGAGAATATCTTCGCGTTCGGCGACTGCGCCGCCTGTCCGATGGACGGTGAAGGCCGGTTCGTGCCACCGCGCGCGCAGGCCGCTCACCAACAGGCCAGGCTGCTGGTGAAAACCATGCAGGCGCGCTTAAACGGCAAGCCGTTGCCGGAGTACCGCTACAGCGACCGGGGTTCGCTGGTTAACCTGAGTTTCCACGACACCAGCGGCAGCCTGATGGGCGGCCTGCTGGGAAAAAACAATCGCCTGATCGTCGAAGGCTGGCTGGCGCGCATCGCTTACATTTCCCTGTACAAACTCCACCTGCTGGCGTTGCACGGCATCCGCTGGGTGATCCGCATGTCGATCGTCGATTTTCTCCTCCGCCGCGTCCGCCCCAAGTTGAAGTTGCATTAAAATCAAAACCAATTAACCACGGAGCTCACGGAGAGCACAGAGATAAATGATTTTTATGTTAAACCCATTTAATGAAAAGCCTCTAAGAAAGGCTCAAAGATTTTGATGAACTTGACATCCTGAATTTGGTTTTCCTTTATTTCCTCTGTGTTCTCTGTGCTCTCCGTGGTTAAATATTTTTTTACCTGGAACAGCATTTTCGGGGCGGCGTAAAAGTCCATGATTTTAAACTTGAACGGCGAAGCGGCGGTTGTTGTCAACTTGCTTTATCGTGCAGATTTGCTATAGAGATAGAGTTGTTTTGCTAATGTTGGAACAATACATACTGAGTTCGAACCTCGTTAATAACTTAAGGAGCAAATGAGTATGGATAAAAAAATAATAATGGCTGTTGGTCTGTTGTTGATTTCCGGTTCCGTTATGGCCGACTCCGGCCCGGGATGCGGCTGGGGTGCAATGGTGTTTGAAGGCAAGGACGGCACGGTTTCCCATGTATTGGCCGCGACCACCAACGGCACTTTCGGCAACCAGACCTTCGGCATGACCTCCGGTACCGCCGGATGCAATACCAGCACCAAAATATCCACGGCCGCGTTGAACCAGTTCCTGGATTCCAACATCGATAAAGTCGCTTTCGACATGTCACGCGGCAGCGGCGAAGCGCTGGAGTCACTGGCCAACTTGTTGGATATTGCCGCCGAAGATAAAACAACGTTTTTTAATGCCACCAAAGCCAACTTCGATCGCATTTTCAGTAAAGTCGATGTAACCCGGGAAGCGGTGGTCAATTCATTGATTGCAGTCATGCAGGAAGACGCCAACCTGGCAAAATACGTTCCGGTCTCCTGACCGTTTTGGAATACAAGTGATAACATAACGAAATGCGCCGGCAGGAATTCCTGCCGGCGCTTCTCTATATTTAGTAAAACAATTATCAACAACAAATAATTTTCACCCGTGTCATTATTCAGCCGGACGTGGTTCCTGGCCGCGTGTTTGCTTGTTCCGGTGTCCGTTGTCGAAGCCGGGCAATCGTATCAGCAACTGCTAATCGACAAGGCCTTGCAACATCAGCTGGCTTTCAGGCCGGCCTGGCTGGCGCTGGGCCATTATCGACGCGAGGGTGGCGGCTGGCGGAGCCAGGCGGACGATGCGGCGTTTTTCCAGGCACACGACGGCACCGACAACCCGGTGGCCGAACTGGAAGCTACGCTGGCGGCGTTTTTCGAGCCGGATAGTCTGGGAGACGATCATCCGCAGTGCCGTTTCCCGGCCCGCCTGTTCTGGCTGACGGCTCAGCTGAATATCGATCCCGGGCGCCTGCCGAGGGTGGAATGCCGGGCTTTCGATGACTGGTACCGGCAGATGCAACCGGCGGGCGTCAGTATCATTTTTCCCGCCGCCTATTTGAATAATCCTTCATCGATGTTTGGCCATACGTTCTTGCGCATCGACGGCCACGATCAGACAGACCAAACCCGTCTTTTGGCCTATTCCCTGGGGTATGCCGCCAATGTAACACCCGGTTCCAACCCGGTCGCCTACATTTACAAAGGCTTATTCGGCGGCTATCCCGGGGCTTTGACCGGTGCGCCTTATTACGACAAAGTCATCGAGTACGGCGACATTGAGTCACGCGATATCTGGGAATATGAACTCGATCTGAATCAATCGGAAACCGACCAACTGGTCCGCCATGCCTGGGAACTGCAGCACATGCGGTTCGATTACTATTTTTTCGACGAAAACTGCTCATATCGGTTGCTGACCTTGTTGGATGTGGCCCGGCCGGGGCTGAACCTGGCCGACGGCTTCGACAGCCATGCGATTCCGGTGGATACCGTCAGGCGCATAATTGATCGGGGTATGGTGCGAGACCGGCATTACCGGCCCGCGGTGGTGACGCGGATCCTCGACAAGCTGGAGACGATGCCGCCGTCGCAGCAGGCGTTGTCGTACGCGCTGGCCAACGGGGAGCAGTCGCCCGAATCCGCGGGTGTGAGGGTGCTGAGCGAGGCCGGGCGTGTCGCGGTCATCGACCTGGCCTATGAATATTCCCGGTACCTGGCACAAAAACATCCGCGGCGCCGTGAAGCGCTGGCGCCGGTATCGATGGCATTGTTGCAGGTACGCAGCCGCCTGCCGGCAGCCGAGGCGGAGGCAGAACCAACGACGTTACCGTCAAGCCCGGAAAGCGGACACAATTCCGCAAGGCTGGCATTCGCGGCGGGGCGACTTGAGCGGCGCGATTTCCAATCGTTCAGACTTAGGCCGGCCTTTCATGATCTGCTGGACAGTGACCCGGGTTATACCACCGGCGCCGGGATCAACTTTCTCGATTTCGAGCTGCGGCATTACAGCGATATTGCAGAGCCTGACGCGGACGACTGGCAACTGGAATACTTCGAGCTGGTGAACATCGAATCGCTGGCGTTGCGGAACCGCTTCTTCAAACCGCAGTCCTGGAATGTCAGTGCCGGCTGGCATCGCCATCATGAATTGCCGGACGACACCTTACGATTTACATTGCAGGGCGGCTGGGGGGCCACCTATGGGCTCCGGGACAGATTGCTGTTCTATGGCCTGTTTGGCGCCGGCATGCGATCACGGGCCAATCTGCTCGACGCGCATGAAGGCTTTGCCACCGTCACGGCCGGCGCGTTGCTGAGAATGGCCGGCGAGGGCAAGCTCAGGGTCGAGGCCAGGCTTTACGAGTATGACGGCGATAACGTGTCCGACGGTATCCGTGCGAGTTTAGGATTCAACCAGCCCGTCAGCCGCAATGCCGCCGTCCGGCTCGAATATATCCATCATTCGCTCAGTGAGGAAAAATTCAAGCAGGTGCAACTCGGGTGGCAACGATATTTTTAAAGCGCACCGCAACGGCATTGGTTCTGCTGCTCGCTTGCGTGGCCTGTACCGGCGTGTTCTTTCATCCGCTGCCGACGCTGGTGCGAACGCCGGCGGATATCGGTCTGCAGTACCGCGATATCGATATTCAGGGGGAGGCCGGCCGGCTGCATGGCTGGTACTTGCCGGCCCGGGGAAAAGCTTTTGGAACCGTTCTTTATGCGCACGGCAACGCCGAGAATCTCAGCACTCATATTGGCGGGGTTTACTGGCTGCCGGCGGCGGGGTTCAACGTGATTATTTTCGATTACCGCGGCTATGGCCGTTCAGAGGGCGAACCATCGGCCCGGGGCCTCGTCGACGACACCCGGGCGTTTATTCAGTATGCGCAAACGCTGCCTGAAGCGCAGGCCGGCGGGCTGGTGGTCTACGGCCATAGTCTGGGCGGCTCGGTCCTGATTTCCGCGGTCGCGGGGATGGAAGACACCGGCGGGATCAGGGGCATGATCATCGAATCGGCGTTCAGCAATTACCGCCGCATCGCGCGGGAAAAGCTGTCACAGTTCTGGTTGACCAGCCTGCTGCAATGGACAGCGTATTTACTGGTGACCGGCGAGCCGGATCCTTTAAAGGACATTGCACGCATTGAAGGCATCCCGATGCTGATCATTCACAGCCGCAACGATGAAGTCATTCCCTTTTCCCATGGCCCGGCGTTGTTTGCCGCCGCCAACGAACCCAAGCAGCATTGGTGGCTGGAAGACCGGCACCACAACCAGGGAATGAACGACGATCAGCGCCGGCAATTCGCCGGGTATCTGAGGGCCATGTTTCAGACGGGTTCGCTGGAGTCCGTGGAGTAGCCGGCGGGTGCGCTCCTGCCCCTGCACGGCCTGCACTGGGTGATCCGCATGTCGATCGTCGGCTTCCTCCTCCGCCGCGTCCGCCCCAAGCTGAAGCTGCATTAAGTTGCCACGGAATCCACGGAAAAACACGGAATTAAAATATGTTAAATACGGAAGCAAGGAAGATTAATAAGAAATAATTCTTCTCTCAAATCGGTTTAAACGAATATTGTCTAACTAAAGCCTTCACGCTCACAACACGTTATGTGCTTGCTCTTTCTGTTTATTGATTTTTAACCTTCCGTGTTTTTCCGTGGATTCCGTGGCTAAGATTACCGAGAACGGCGTTTTTCCAGGCGGCGGAGCAGTTCGTCCATGATTTCGAGGTAAAGCGCCTTGCCCAGGTAGGCGTCTTCGATGCCGGCGTCAATGTTGGGGTTTTCGTTGACTTCGATCACCGCGACTTCGCCGTTGCGTTGCTTGACGTCCACGCCGTATAAACCGTCACCGATCAGGTTGGCCGCCTTGAGCGCCGCCTTGACCACCCCCGAGGGCGCTTGGCTGACGGACAGGGTCCGGAACGCGCCGCTTTTGTCGGCGGGTTTTGCGCTGTGATCGTAAATCTGCCAATGGCCCTTGGCCATAAAGTACTGGCAGGCGTACAACGGCTTGCGGTTGAGGATACCGATGCGCCAGTCGTAGTCCGTGTAAAAGAATTCCTGCGCCAGAATAAGGACGGATTGTTTGAAGAGTTCCTGCGCCGCCTGTTGCAATTCCTCGGGGTTGGCGACCTTGCTCATCCCCCGCGAAAACGACCCGTCCGGAATCTTTAAAATCATCGGGAACCCCAACGATTCCTCCAGTGCGGCTAATGCCTGCTGATCATCGCGGTAAACCACTTGCGTGCGGGGCACCGGAATGCGGTTGGCGGTCAATCGTTCAAAAAGGTAAATCTTGTTGGTGCAGCGCAGGATCGAGGTGGGATCGTCGATCACCACCAGCCCTTCTCGTTCCGCGCGCTTGGAAAAGCGATAGGTATGATGGTTGATGGCAGTGGTTTCCCGGATAAACAAGCCGTCGTATTCCGCCAGCCGGTTGAAGGCGTCGGCCTGCACCAGGTCCACATCAATACCCAACTTGCGGCCGGCGGTAACAAAGTTCTTCAGCGCGCCCTTGTTGCTGGGCGGCAACGCTTCGGTGGGATTGTACAGAATCGCCAGATCGTAACGGAACCGTCGCTGTGAGCGGGGCTTACGCCAGATCTTGCGACTGAAACTGTCCAGCGCCTGCGCGAACTCGTCTTCTTCCTCGTTTGTCAGGGTATTGAGCGCCACAGCTTTGATTGAATCGATTTGCCAACCACGCTGCTTGCGGAACTTCACTCTGAGTATCGGGCAGGAAAACAGCTCGAATATTTGCTGGGCCAGGCCTTTCAACGGTGCCACCGAGGTTTGCCCGAAATAAATCTTGAGGTTGTAAACGCTACTGTCTTCCTGGCCGGCGCCCGCCAATGCCTTTTGTACGTGCAGATCCAGGCTTTCAATATCGAGACTGTAGATGGACTTGCGGCTGAGGTCGTTGATGGTACGGACTGCGGGAATCACGCGGTGCCCGCGTGCCTCGGCGAGCAGGGAGCAGTAATAACCCGGACCCAGGTAACGGTAACTGCGGCAAAGGTTGATCACCTCGGTCGGCTGCTTGTCGCCGCCCATCAGCCGCAGGTACTGTTCGGCGGTAACAATATCCTCACTGGGAAAATAGGCGCCCCAGTCCTTGATGTTCTCGACTACAATGACTAGCCGGGTCATATAATAAAGGTGCGCCCGGATTCATGTTCGGCCAAACGGCGATTGCAACGTCGGCGGAACAGCCTAATAATCAACCATAGTGTGTTTTGCATCGAATTTCCTGTTTGTAACGCGGCATGATACGAGCCGAAACCGGCTTCTGACAATACCCCAATGACACCCACCGACGAAATCGTAATCCGGCAGGCTCAGTTACCCGATCTTGATCAACTCGAGTCGCTGGAGCAGCGCTGTTTCGACTACGATCAGCTGACCCGGCGAAATTTCCAATGGATGCTGACCAAAGCCAAAGCCAGCTTACTGGTGGCTGAGCACAGCGGAAAAATCCTCGGCTACGTGCTGGTGCTCTATCATAGCGGCACATCTCTGGCGCGGCTTTACTCGATGGCGGTCGATTCGGAGAGCCGGGGCCTGGGGTTGGGCAGGCGGTTGCTGATGGTGGCCGAAGAGGCCGCCCGGGAAAGAAACTGCGCCTACCTGCGGCTGGAGGTACGGCCGGACAACGACAACGCCATCCGCCTTTACGAAGCCTGCGGTTACCGGCTGTTCGAAGTCATTCCCGATTATTACGAAGACCATGCCGCCGCCAAACGCTACGAAAAGCGAATTCTCAAATACGTCGTCCACGGTGACCGCCGGCCGGTGGCCTTTTATGCACAAAGCACCGATTTTACCTGCGGACCGGCCGCGCTGATGATGGCGATGCATTACCTCAATCGCGACATCCCGCTGGACCAGCGGACCGAGCTGCAGATCTGGCGCGAGGCGACCACGATATTCATGACCACCGGCCATGGTGGTTGCGGGCCGCACGGGCTGGCTTTGGCCGCGCACCGGCGCGGGTTCGAAGTCGAGATTTTCATCAACCAGGGTGAGCCGCTGTTCGTCGAAGGGGTGCGCAGCGAGGCCAAGAAGAACGTTATCGAGCTGGTGCAGGCTGATTTTGAAGACCAGATCCGCCGCGCGAAGATGCGACTGCGCCGGCACAGCTTCACCCTTAGGGATATCGTCAAGGCCCTGGACAGCGGCGCCATGCCTCTGGTGTTAATCAGCAGTTACCGGCTCAACAAAAGCAAGTCGCCCCACTGGGTGGTAATTACCGACATCGACAATAACTATATCTACGTGCACAACCCGGAAGTGGACGAGGATGTCGGCAACACGGCCTTCGACTGCGCTCATGTGCCTATACTGAAAGAAGAATTCGAACGCATGTCCCAGTTCGGCAGTAACCGCCTGCGGGCTATGCTGGTGTTGCGAACTAAAAGCTAAGGAAGAGAGACTGTATTTATAAGAATTAACCACTGAGCGCACGGAGAACACGGAGAAAAACCCTTTAAATTGACCCCGGCACAAAAAGGCTTTAAAAACCGAAAGCTGGTGGAAAAACCTGAAAGTGCAAGATTCTTTCTCCTCGCGAAAAGATACCTTTATCCACACATAGAATTTTTTCATCTTTTTTTACCGCGTGCTTCGCACGCGGCCCTCCGTGATCTCCGTGGCAGATAAATGCTTCCTTGCGTAATCTGCACTTCCGCCATCCATGGCGGTCATCCTCCGTGGTTAAATCTTTTTAAAATTAGATCTCCCTTCCGACCCTTTCTACATGGTTTAATACGGGTTTTGACTTTTAGCCTTAATTCTTATGAAAGCCAGTGAATTAAAGAGCGGGACTGTGGTGCAGATCGACGGGCGGAGTATATTTATTCGCGAGGTACAGGTGCAGACCGCGTCCTCGCGCAGTGGCAACACTCTTTATAAAGCCCGGGGACGGGACCTGCGCAGCAAACAGAAATTCGAGCGCAGTTTCAAGGGTGACGAAACATTGCAGCCGGCGGAGTTCGAGCGGCGGCCGGTGCAATTTCTGTTCAAGGACAACGATGCCTGCACCTTCATGGACACAGAAACCTACGAACAGCACAGCCTCGACAATGACGCGCTCGAAGACGAGCTGCTTTACCTGACCGAAGGCATTGAAGGAGTTTATGCCATGCTGGTGGAAGGTCAGTTACTGGGCATCGAACTGCCCGCGACCGTGGCGCTGGAGATCACCGAGACTGCCCCGGCAATAAAAGGCGCCTCGGCCTCGGCCCGCACCAAACCGGCCACCTTGAGTACAGGGCTGGTGGTACAGGTCCCCGAATACCTGCCGCCCGGCGAGACCATCAAGGTGAACACCCTGACCGGCGAATTCATTTCCCGGGCTTAAATTCAAAACCTGACGCAAGGACGCAAAGAAGAAAACCGGTTGTGTAAAATCTTTTGTAAATCTCCCTTCCCTTAAGCCCCCTAAAGTAAGGCTTTTTTCGAGGTTTCCCTCTCAGGACGCGGCCCCCTTTGTGTCTTGGCGTCGGGTTTTAAAATATGCCTGTTCTGCAGAATTCGTGGGTATTTACTGGTTTTTTTCCTTTGTATCCCTGCGTCTCTGCGAGATCAGCCTTGAAACCCTGTCCTCTCGCTGACACCGCTTCCAGCTATCCAGGCCTTGGCGGCATTAATGCATTCCTGCACGTCGACGCAGGGGTTGCGGGGGACAAATGCTTTCAAATATAAAATAACAGCAAAGGTCGACGTCCGCAGCGGACATCGTTATCATGCGCCGTGATTCAATATCTTTATCCTATCCGTTGCAACACTTATGAA
>DASVCP010000334.1:0-4306 GCA_036381555.1 Gammaproteobacteria bacterium | reverse complement strand
AACAGCGGTCTTTCCCATGAGCAGACGCAGCTGATCGCCGACGCGCCGGGCGTGGCCAGAGACGGGAATAACATCGCGATCGCTTCCGCGGAGCTGTTCGTGATCGTGGATATTCCGAAAAAGAAAACCAATACCGCGGCCAACGTACCGCTGCGGGGTGTACAGGAACAAGCCTTCAATGTCAGGGACAATATCAAAATCGTCGAAGGCAGAATGTTCAGCCCCGGAAAAAACGAACTGATAGTCGGTCGTGCCGCGCAAAGCCAGTTCGCCAATCTGGACGTCGGCGATACAATCAAGTTCGGCCAAAGCGAATGGACCATCGTCGGCGCATTCGAAGACGGCGGCAGTGTCTCGGAATCGGAGCTGTGGTGCGACGTGCGCATCCTGCAACAGGTCTACCACCGCGGCAACAGCTATCAGTCGATGCGCGTAAAAATAAGCGACGCCGAAGCATTGTCCGAATTCAAAGCGGCGATCGCCTCCGATCCCCGCCTGGTGGTAACCATCCAGTCGGAAGAGGATTACTACGCCTCACAGTCCGAAATGTTGACCAACTTTATCAAGTTTGTCGGTTATCCCATCGCCATCCTGATGGCGATAGGCGCTATTTTCGGCTCGGTCAACACCATGTATTCATCCGTTTCCGCCCGCACCCGCGAAATGGCAACCTTGCGCGCGCTGGGCTTCGGCAATCTGCCGATTGTCGTATCGACCCTGGTGGAATCGGTGCTGCTGGCGTTCATCGGCAGCCTGATCGGCTCCGTTCTGGTATACCTCGTGTTTAACGGCTATACGGTCTCCACAATCAACGGCCAAAGCTTCAGCCAGGTCGTGTTCGCGTTTACGATCACCCCGGAACTGTTATGGCAAGGCATGAACGCGGCGGTCTGGATCGGGCTTATAGGTGGATTTTTCCCCGCTGTCCACGCCGTGCGCGTGCCGGTCGTAGTGGCATTGCGCGAATCCTGACGACAAGCTTCGACGGCCGGCGGGAAAGAAAATACTTTTTTTATTCCCGCCGGCCGCCGCAAAATCCGTGCTCAGCGGCATAACCGGCGATGCGTTCCGCCCTGCCCGCACAAAGAACAAATCGCCTTTATTGACAGGAAGTCGTACTGCTGGTGACGATATCGCCGACCTTCACCGTTTCCGGATTCTCGTCCGGAATATACAAATGGACATAATCGCCTTTGACGGCCTTTTCAGCGCCCGGTTTATTCGTTATTTCCAGAATCCTGGCGTCCGTTTCGAATACTTTTTTCCCATCGCGTTTAACGACATATTTATCCATACTGGCTATACAACCGCTGTTTATTGTCCCTATTACGGAAATTCCCTTCAGAATTACTCCTTTGAGTTCGTCGACCCGCTCCACGGTCATTTCGAAATCAGCCGATGCCTGATCGGCATCACTCGATCCCCTATCGCAGCCCATACTCGGGATAACCAAAAACATCAGTAAAATAACAGTCTTTTTCATTGAAATCCCCATCAGTTATGACTCATGTAAACGTTTATCCAAAGAAAAATGATGTTGTCAAAAGCTGTCGACCGCCCCACCGGTTACGGCCCTATTTTGGCAGCGTGCAAATACAAAACCAGGCTTGACGATTCTTATTCCTTACAATAAGACAAACTGTCAAGGCCGGCAAAAGAGTCTTGAACATATTCCCGATACTCCACGTCCGGACGATATTTTTTGCCGTCTACAGTGACAGCTGAAACATTGAATATACAGTGCTCGCCCCTGATCCCGCTATATACCTCATACCTTTCTTCCGCCACTTGAAACGCCATTGCCGTACTGCAATGGCTCCAGTTCTGATAAATCGCACCCTGTCGGGGAGAGTTTGTCGCCACAAAGAAATACCCTTTTCTATTTGAGTTTACTGTGACACTTATCTTTTCCAGGTTAGCCAGATATTGGACATACTTTAAACCCTTGCAGTTTTCCCCGTCTTCAAAGACACCGACAACACTTGTCCAATCCGTACCCGGAAAATAAAAATCGACCGTAGCCAACGTCCCTGTCGTGGGCGGCACATAAATTCTACTTGCACAGCCGCTATGCATAAGCACGAGAATTAAAATCAGACAAAATCTCATTTATTTTCCCCTTTCTCCAGGCACCACTTCAGCCGTCAGGCGATCAACCGCTCGTTGGCCGTAAGACCTGGGTTGCGGTTGCGGGAATTTCACTGGATGTATTAAAGCTGACATCGACTTCTCCGTTTTCAAGCTGGCCGGCCAACATAACTTGCTGAATTTAAAATGAATTCACCCGGAAAAACCCTATTTACCCCCATTGTCGATCCGGGTCGAAACCGGCGCCTCAACAGCGCGGCATCGGAAATGATCACTCCATTGATAATATAGTTAGTTTGACAATAAGGTGCAATTTATCTATAACTTGAGCCGGGTCCGACCGCTAGCGGCCGCCCGAAACAACAATACGAATAATAATAAAGTTCAGAATAATTCCAGAGTATTCCTTCTTCCCTGTCAGCGGTCGGTGGAGAGGCCAAATATGGAGAGCAACAACGATGTTTAGCAAACGAAGACATGAAGGGTTTTTATACACGCATTCCGGTTTAAGTCATCGTAAATTTCGCAAAACCGTCAAAGCCGTCACGGCGATTTTCCTCGTTTATACCGGCGCGTTTCTCGCTCCCGTGCTGCATGCACAGACTGTCGCGAGCAATCAAACCGGAACGCATGACGGTTACTTTTACGCCTACTGGAACGACGGCGGCGCAGGCTTTGCCACCATGACTCTGGGGCCGGCCGGTAATTACAGCGTCGAGTGGAGCGGCGTCAACAATTTTTTTGCCGGCAAAGGCTGGGAAATCGGTGGACCGCGGACGGTGCATTACAGCGCCGGCGCCTTCGAACCCGGCGCCAACAGTTACCTGGGAATCTTCGGCTGGACGACCGACCCGGTTCGCGAATACTACATCATAGACAACTGGGGCTCGTGGAGACCGACAGGCGGTACTACCTTGGGCACGGTGACCACCGACGGCGGCACCTATGACATTTCGAAACGCACCGTATCCGCGCCGGACCGCTATTACGATATTTACTGGAGTGTGCGGCAGGAAAAAAGAACAAGCGGAACCATTACAACAGGGAATCACTTCGATGCATGGGCCAGCCTGGGTATGGAACTGGGTGATTTTGAGTACATGATTCTTACGACAGAAGGATACCAGAGCAGCGGCTATTCCAATGTCACCATCCTGGACGAACAAGCGGGTGATAGCTGCGAAGTCTGTAACTGGTACGGCAGCCAATTGCCGATCTGCGAAAACCGGAACAGTGGCTGGAGCTGGGAAAACGGCCAGAGCTGCATCGGCCGCACTACCTGCGAATCCGGCTGGGGTACCAGTATTGAAGAGACCCCGTGCGATGAGACCGGCAACAGTTCTTCATCAAGCAGTTCTTCATCAAGCAGTTCTTCATCAAGCAGCAGTTCATCGAGTTCAAGCAGTTCGTCGTCCAGTTCTTCCAGCAGCAGCGGAGGCCAGAGCGGTAACTGTAGCTGCAACTGGTACGGCACCACCTACCCCTTGTGCGCCAACTCCAACTACGGCTGGGGGTGGGAGAACTCGCAAAGCTGTATCGGTTCCGGCACCTGCAACAGCCAGTCAGGCGGCGGTGGAGTGATTTGCCAGTAAGGGCTTATATGCGCGTCGGCGATCAATAAACGAAGCGTTGATCGCCATCGCGCCCATTGAATCAGCGACTTTTCGGACACCTTCCATAACCGGACCATTGAAAGGCGTCCCGATAGAAGGCAACACGACCATAATGTGCTGCGTTTTACCGGCTCGAAAGTTACGCGCGAGCGAATTGGCCTCGTAGCCGGTTATTTTAATCGTTTCCTTAACCCTTTTTGCCGTAGGCGCGCGAACCCGATCGGGCGAATTAATATAGCGCGAGACGGTGGCGATCGACACGCCCGCCTTTTTCGCAACATCTTTAATTGAACTCATCCAGACCGTTTCCGGTGGAACGGCTGTAATACCCCCTGAAAATGGTAATGCTGATGATCATTGCCATTGGCCTCAGTAAGTGCCAACGATACTAAAATCAACAATTTGGTAAACGTTTTCATATAAGAATTAGTTCTATTGGTAAACGTTCCCATATAAGAATTAGTTCTATATGTAAACGTTTACAAATTGGGTTTCATTCGCTATCTTTACCGCGGAAATAATCAGGCGACCGCGCCCGAGACTCCAGCGGTGATGGGGCGAGATACGTCTTGGGGACGGCGGTAAAAACTATCATGTGCATGGAT
>DASVCP010000333.1:0-2456 GCA_036381555.1 Gammaproteobacteria bacterium | reverse complement strand
GCTTTTGCCCACCTGAGTTTGCTCGTGTGATACGACAGCTATCACAAACACAAACAGTACTGCCATTACAAACAGAGGAAAAATCATGAAAAACGTACACCAAAAATTGCTGGCCAGCGTCTTTGCCGCATCGGCTCTGGCTGTCAGCGCATTTGTTCCTGCCGCTTATGCCGAAGTCTCCGCTTCAGCGGGCGCCTCCAATATGTACTACTGGCGTGGCCTTGATTTGGGTGCCGGTGATGCCGCCGTTTGGGGCGATTTAAAGGCCAGCAATGAAGCCGGCTTGTATGGCGGAGTATGGATGTCTTCGGGTGATATTTTGCAGGGTACTGAGTACGATTTGTATTTTGGCTATGGGACTGAAATCGGCGGTTTCGGTTTTGACATTAGTTACTGGAGTTATAACTATCCCAGTTTAGAAGTGGCCCCCGGCGATTTCGCCGAAGTCGTACTTGGAGTCAGCTACGGTCCCTTTGCCTTCAATTATTACGATAACATCGCCATTAGTGAGGATCACTTCGGTCCCGGAGCGGATTACGGTTCGGAGGATTACAGCTATTATACGTTGGCGTTCAGTCAGGATGCCTGGACCTTTAAATATGGCGAGCATGAGGATGCTGAGGGCCTGGATTTAAACGGATATAGTCACTTTGATATTACTTATGCTTACAATGACAATGTCAGTTTCACGTTGGGCAATCCCATCGATGAAGGCGACGGAGGTTTAAACGAAGAACCCAAGTTCATTGTTAATTTCACTTTCCCGATCAAATAATCAAGGATTTCGGTCAATATGAAGTAAGGGCGGACAAAGTGCCGCCCTTTTTTATTGGGGAGGGCTTAATGTCTTTGTTTTTCAGTGCCGGGAAGTTCGTGTTACTGACAAATTTTACGCTCCTTGATCGCTTATTTTACCGGCTGGCTCTATAATCGCGGCCCGGCAGCGCCCGACACTTTAATCAGCCTACCAGTAAGCAGAAACCCTCCATGATTGAACATATTCGCAACATTGCCATTATCGCCCATGTGGACCATGGCAAAACCACCCTGGTCGACCGTCTGTTGCAACAGTCGGGCACCTTCGGAGAGCGGGCCCGGATTGCCGAACGGGTGATGGACTCCAACGATCTGGAGAGGGAGCGGGGCATCACCATCCTTTCCAAGAACACGTCCATCGACTGGGAAGGTTACCGGATTAACATCATCGACACGCCCGGCCACGCCGACTTCGGCGGCGAAGTCGAACGTGTGCTGTCAATGGCGGACTCGGTACTGCTGCTGGTGGACGCCGTCGACGGGCCCATGCCGCAAACCCGTTTTGTTACGCAGAAGGCCTTTGCGCAGGGGTTCAAGCCGATTGTCGTCATCAATAAGATCGACCGGCCCGGCGCGCGGCCCCATTGGGTGCTGGATCAGACCTTTGATTTGTTCGACCGGCTTGGCGCCAGCGACGAACAGCTGGATTTCCCCGTCATTTACGCGTCCGCGTTGCAGGGCTACGCCGGCCGCGAAGCCGGCGTACGCGAAGGCGATATGCGGCCACTGTTCGAGGCCATCGTGACGCACGTCCCGCCGCCACGAGTCGACCTTGATGGGCCTTTGCAGTTGCAGGTCAGCAGTCTGGATTACAACAGCTACGTCGGCGTGATGGGTATCGGCCGGATTGCGCGTGGCAGCATCAGGGCCAATTCGCCCGTTACGGTTATCGACATTAAAGGCAAGATGCGCAACGGGCGGGTTTTGCAACTGTTCGGCTTCAAGGGCCTGGAGAGAATCGAGGTAGCCTCGGCCGCGGCGGGGGATATCGTGGTTTTCACGGGCATTGCCGATCTGCACATTTCCGACACCCTGTGCGACCCGAAACATGTTGAAGCGCTGCCGCCGCTGAAAGTCGACGAACCGACAGTCAGCATGATGTTCCAGGTTAACACCTCGCCGTTTGCCGGACAGGAAGGCAAGTATCTTACCAGTCGCCAGATTTCGGAGCGGTTGCAACAGGAATTGTTGCATAACGTCGCTTTGCGGGTCGAAACGACCGATGATCCGGACAAGTTCAAGGTTTCGGGGCGCGGCGAATTGCACCTGGGCATTCTGATTGAAAACATGCGCCGAGAAGGCTATGAGTTGGCGGTATCCCGGCCGGAAGTGATTTTGCAGGAAATTGACGGCCGACTCTGCGAGCCATACGAACAGCTCGCGATCGATGTCGAGGATGCCTACCAGGGAGCGGTAATGGAAAAAGTGGGCGCGCGTCGCGGCGAGTTGCAAAACATGATGCCGGACGGTAAGGGTCGCGTACGGCTGGATTACATTATTCCCGCCCGGCGAGGTCGCGACCGCCGAGCTCGAGTTCCGCGACACCGTCCGGCTCGGATCGCGCGGGCGCCGCTTCGCCGTCGAGGTGACGGGCGGGCTCGGCGGCCTGCTCGTCGACCTCCGCGACATCCCGCTCCGGC
>DASVCP010000332.1:0-2566 GCA_036381555.1 Gammaproteobacteria bacterium | reverse complement strand
TGAAATCGTTGCCAACGCCAACGGCGGCGACGGCGGCAACATCTCGATCCGCGCCGATCATTTTATCGCCTCGCCCGGCAGCGTCGTGTCGGCCAGCTCCACTTTGGGCGTGGACGGCGACATCGTTATCGACACGCCGGGCAACAACCTGTCGGAAACCCTGGACAAGCTGCCGCAGAAAGCGATCGACACCACCGCGCTGATCAGCAGCCATTGCGGCGAAATCGGCAAGGGCCAAAGCAGTTTCGTGGTCAGACGCAACACATCCGCGCCGGTGAATTACCTGGCGCCGATCGGCAGTCGCTACGACAGCAACGACAGCTCGCGCATGGAACGGATTTCGAACGCGGACAATAAACACCCGTCCCGCCAATGCGGCTAACCCGTCAAACCGTCATCCGGACGGCAACGGCGTTAACCGCCGCGTTGCATTTGCACGTCGCCATCGCCGCCGTGCCGCAGGCGCGGCCGGCCGATCAACCGCTCGACGTCGAGGAACGGCAACCCGCGCCGGAAACCGCACTGGAACAACCGCATGCACCGGCGGCGGTTCAACCGCAAGCCGGCGGCGACGAACCGCGGGTGACATTGCGCGAAATCCGCATAGAGGGCAACCGTCTGATTCCGACCGACGAACTGTTGCAAACCGTGCAAACGTATATCGGCAAACCGGTGTCGTCGGCCGATCTGGAAGCCATCCGCCTGCGCCTGACCCGGCATTACATCGACCAGGGCTATATCAATTCCGGCGCGCTGCTGCCGGACCAGGCGGTGAACCGCGGTATCGTCACCTATCTGATCGTGGAAGGCACGCTGAACGATGTCACACTGGGCAAAAGCGAACTGCTGCGGGAAAGTTACCTTCGGAAAAGAATACTTAAAGGCAACCGGCGGGCGCTGAACATCGAAACGCTGAGAAACAATTTAACGGCGTTGCGAAACAATCCGAACATCCGCAATCTTCACGCCGAACTGGTGCCGGGAAAAACTTTCGGCACGTCCAGCCTGCTGGTCGACATCGTTGACAACACCCGGCACGCGGCGACGGTGTCGCTGGACAACTACAGCCCGCCGAGTATCGGCGAGAAGCATATCAGCGTCGCTTACCGCAACGGCAGTCTGTTCAAGGGTTCCGAGCGGCTGGACCTGGTGTTACAGGCCACCGAAGGTTTGCGGGAGGCGTCGGTGAATTTCGCCCTGCCGGTCAACGCCGACGACGTGGAATTTTTTATCGGCGTGAACCGCAGCGAAGCCGACGTGGTCGAGGAACCGTTCGACCGCTTGAACATTTTCAGCGAAACGCGCGCCGTGAGCATCGGCCTGCAATGGCCGCTGCTGCGCTCGCTGAACGACGCCGACAGTTTCAGCATCAGCCTCGACCGGCGCGAAAGCAAGACCGCGCTGTTCGACGAACCGTTTTCCTTTTCCCAGGGCTTTGTCGACGGCCGCGCAACCGTCGCCGCCCTGCGCATCGCCAACCACTGGCGGCGCTCGCAACCGGGCTACACGCTGGCCATGAGAACCCTGCTGAGCAGGGGCCTGGACGCGCTGGATTCCAGCATCAACGAAAACATACCCGACAGCGACTACACCAGCCTGGTGAATCAGTTTATTTTTCTCAGGCGCTTCGACAACCCCCGTTATGAATTACTGCTGCGCAACGATATCCAGTGGGCGTCCGAACCGCTGTTGTCGATGGAACAGTTCTCCTCGGGCGGCGTCAACAGCGTGCGCGGCTACCGCGAAAACCGGATCGTCAGCGACCGCGGCCTGTTCGCCTCGGCGGAACTCCGCTACCGCGCGACGCCCGCGTTGGGTCTGAGCGTTTTCACGGATTACGCCAACGCCGACAACCAGGATCGCCCGCTGAACGGCGAAGACACGCTATACAGCGCCGGGCTCGGGTTAAGTTGGCGCATCGGCTCTTACTCGCGCCTTGAACTCGAATGGGCCGAAGCATTGAGCGGCGACAACAACAATGACGATTCGTTGCAGGCCAGGGGGGTGCATCTGTCGTTCAGTTCGACTGTTGATTTTTAAGAAATAATTTAACCACGGAGGGCACGGAGAACACAGAGAGGAAGAAATTAGTATTTTGTTTATGTTAAGCCATAGGATATGGCATCACCCACCATTTTCGTTTTTCCAAATTCCGATGCGGTGGGCCGTGCCCACCCTACCACGTGTGAATTTTAAAAAAACATTTAACCACGGAGCACACGACCGCCACGGACGGCGGAAGTGCAGATAATGCAAGGAGCAGTTATCTGCCGGAGAACACAGAGAATAAAAAATTTTATTTCGTTAAGGTTACGCAGGACTCCCAGAGCCGAGTAGTTTTGAGACGATTTTTTAACGCCAATCGCCGACCAGTACAAACGCCGCCCAGTTGTTCGGGTGTTCGAAGCGCGGGTCGCGTAACAATGAAAGTTGTGCCGCGCGCAGCGCTTTGGCCTTGCCCTGTCCGCCGGCGAGCTGTTTGTAGAATTCGGCCACCAGTTGCGCGGTGGCCGCGTCGTTGATCGGCCACAGACTGGCGAGCACGCTGTGGGCGCCGGACTTGACC
>DASVCP010000331.1:0-15516 GCA_036381555.1 Gammaproteobacteria bacterium | reverse complement strand
GAGCCAAAGAAGTTTAAGCCTTTGACTATGGTTCAGGTTCGAGCATTACCAACAACCGGTGCGGGTTCCTTGAGAATCGATTGTAAACGTGAGGCAACCGGCATCTTCCGCCTGGGCGCCGGTAGCCGTCGCCGTGATGACAAAACTTGACGCGTAACTGTTCAGAGGCGCCGGGAGCGTGCCTAACGCGAGGGTGTAATGACCGTTTTCAGACGTGGCGGGTACATTCAGTCCCGTGGCGCCGAACGTATTGGCGTAAGTATTGTTTCTCGAGAAAAACCGCTCCTGTCTGGCCGCGTAATCCTGCAGTATGGCCCTGGCTTCCGCGCGCCGGGATTGTCTGACGTTATCCGTGTACATCGGATAAGCGATCATCGAGATAATGCCGATAATGGAAATGACAATCATCAATTCGATCAGTGAAAAGCCGCCGCCGCGGCTGGAGCCGCGGAACGTACCGCGGCTCAGCGCATAACCCATCATAACGTTTCCTCGTGTCAAACAATACTTGTTGGTTATTTCCTATTCGTTAATCGCTTCCGACCAATAGGACCTGTAGCGGGGCAATTTTATATCAGTATCGATCCCGCAGTTGGTGCCAACACAGCCGGTTACGCCTTTCTCCTGGAAAACCGGAACGAATTCGGGCGGTATTCCACCAAGACCGCCGGCTTCCATGTAACGGTCGGCTTTGGTGATGCCTTCCGTCGTTTCGTTCCAGGGATAGACGGCCACACCGTTCAATATGTTGACGGCATACAGCCGGCCGGCGCCGATATCGTTCAGGGTGCAGGCCGAACCGCTGGCCACCGAGTCAGGCAGATAGGTGGTTATGAAAAAGATGCCTTCCAAGGTTGTGCCGGGAGCCAGGCCTTTTTCGCCGCTCTCTTCCAGATCGAAATACCAGCCGACAGTAGTCGGATCTTTCAACTCGTCAAGCGCATCGTTGCGGATTTCCTCCGTTGTGCCGTCCTGCAGCAGATTGTCGGTTACATCGACCAGGTTTGCCGCGTTTATGGCGTAACCGCTGTTGGGCATCGCGCCGACATGATAGTCGCGAATTGCGTATATCCGGTCCTGGACCGTCCGGTCCAGCGGTTTTGCACGGTTGCCGCTCGACAGCAACAGCAAATTATAACGGCTGGCGCCGGGGCCGGAATAAGTGGTATCCAAAACCTCGACAATATCCGGCGGATAGAAGAAACGTCTTTTATCCGCATCGGCAAACGGCGATGACAGGTCGGACAGTTCGGCCAGTTTCCCCACCTTGGTGTCGCCGGCGGTGCCATCCTTCAGGTTGGGTGCAATGTCCACGCGCCACAGTTGGCCGGCGACGTCGCTTACGTAAACTCTGTCCGTGTAAGTATCGCCGTCAGAATCGAATAGCGCCACATCGGACGGGATGGAGTAATCCATGCCGGTAACCTGTGTCGTCGCACTCGAATCGGAACTCGCCGACCAGATCAACCCGCCGGTAAAGGCATCGACAATGAATATCGCATTTCCCTGGCTGGGAGAGCCGACTTGTGGAGCGTAATTTGCGTCCAACGTGACATCATAACCGCCACCAAAAATTAGCACGTCGCGAAATATCGTGGTTCCGCCTGCATTCTGCATGCGAATTCTCGCCGGCGACGGCTTGGACCAAGTGTCACCAAGTCTCTCGAAGTCGGTGTCGGTGTCGGGATCGGGATTGCCGCCGCTGATTGACCACATGAATTTTGGGTCAATGGAATTATGGGCATCCGCGGCGCCGGGATAGGCCAACGGGATGGCCGGCGTGATGTCCAGCGCGTAGTAGTGGTTGCCGCCGCGACGCATGCCGATGTAAAGGTGAACGTAATCGCCGTCGGTGGGATTGATCAGGCCGTCCTTGTGCTTGTCATAAACGCGCACCGATGGCGTGCCGTCGACGCCGTAGAAACGGGTTGCGCCGACGTTCTGCCTGGCGTCGCTTTGCCGGTCCAATACCTCTGGTGGATAGAAAATCCACTCTTCAACGCCGGTTTTGGCGTTGAGCATGCGAATGCCGCCGTCGTTGGTGCCCACGACCAGCTTGGTGACGGCTTCGTTGCCGGAGACGGCATAGTTGATCGCCACCGGGCTGCTGTGCAAAGGGTCGGCCACGCGCCAACGAACAGCGCTGTCCTCGTACGCGTCGTCGATGTCCGTGCCCCGTATCCAGGTGATCAAATCATCACGCTCATCGTTAGTTCCGACGCTGAAATGCTCCTTGGTAAGGTCGGTGTTCGCCACGGTGATCTTATGGTTTTTACCACTGTCGGTTCGCAGGTTGACTGCCACGGACGGCGATTTGTCCGTGCCCAGGTAGGTGTAAACCACGCGAACATCCGGGTCGGGGATATGCTCCCCGGCGCCGCCCTTGGGCACGGTTGCGCCGTCCGGAACGGAAGACCACACGCTATAGGCGTCATCCCTGATTCGACCGGTCTCCGGATCAACGGCGGGAATGAGGTCACCCGAGCCGCCCTCGTAGTACATCAACTCGCCGAGCGAGCAACTTTGGGTTTCCGGGTCGCTGCACAGTTTGAACCGTTTGATATTGCCTTCCCATAGCGGGCGTGTGCTGGGCTCGAAGAACGAGAAGAAAATATCGTCGCCGTTGAAAAAACGGTTGAAGGAGTTAATACTCAGCGACGGTGCGGCGAATGAAGCCGGGTCGCCCGCGACCTGGCGAATGATGGTCTGGAATGCGCTGATCAACTCATCGGCGTTGGTCGCCGTCAGCGCCTTGCCGGCAACGTTCGAATTCTCATTTTGCTTGGTCGCCAGATCGGCCAGAAATGCTTTTGCATCTGGATCTTGTAGTGCAAAAGCAATAGTGTGAGTAATGATCTTTTGATCGCCGGTAACGTCGGACTGATCATTTTCGCCAATAAACTTGGAAAGCTCCCGGCCGCACAGCTCATTGCCGTTGTTCGGAGTGTTCTCGCATGTCGCAGTTTGTAACAAGGCTTGAATATTACCAACAGAGTTCAATTCTGTCGCCACGCCATCTGTCAGCAGAACGATGTGATTTTGCGCGCATGAATCGGTTATCGGTGAAGTATAAACGGCATCACCTGAAATCGTTTCATCCTCACAAGCGCTCGAACTCGAATCTGTACAACCTGAGGGACTAACGGAGCCGCCGGTGTAAGAATCCGGATGGCTGACCCGTCGTATCCGATAATCCTCTCGTGTCCTGCCGTAAGTCACCGGACCGCCGCGAAAATACTGTACCGCCTCATAATAGGCGTCGACCAGCGGCGTCGAGCCGGACGGGGTCAGTTGATCGACCACCTCCAGCAGCCTGCTACGCACGCTGAACGGCGCGGGAAGATTCTCGCCGGCGCGGTTGTACTTCGCGGTGATGGAAAGCAATGGCGCATCAGCGGTCGAGCCGTCATGCGAATAAAATTCGCGATTATTGCCCGTCGTTTCGATAAGAAAAGACAACACGCTTGAATCCGTCCAGCCGCTTACGCCGACGACTTCTTCGACTACGCCCGATACATCCGTTGTGGTGATAGTGTTGTCGTCATCCAAAGAGGAGCTGACCGTCCAGGTTGTTGAAGCGGTCGTTTTGTTGTCGAGGCGATCGCTGATGTTATGAGTATCGTTTTCGACGAACACGGGCGAATCCGCCACCTTGTGACCATAAATGGTATATGTCGAGGTGCTGTTCGAGGAATCCGTTCTGGCTGTAAACGTGATATCGGCTTTTTCAATATCGACAACCGAAACAGCGGGCAGGTTGACGTTTTCAAAACGAAGACCGATCAGTCTGGTGCCCATGTCCAGATCGACGCTATCGATATCGTCCATGCTGCCGCTGGACTGCTCCTCGGCATCGTCATTCGAGCTGTTGATGCGGGAGCTGATATAGGCGCGGTCACAGCCAGTGTTTGTCAGGCCGGAAACACGGGTATTGTTTAATGGAACATCGCTGTCGAAACTGATTTCCAGTTTCGGCGCCACGGCGCCGCCCTGATCCCAACTGTAAATCGCGCGATCGCTGTCGACGTTGGCTTCCAGTATCAGCGCCAGCGCGTTGCCGCCGCACCACTGTTGGCGGTCGACAATCTCCTGAACCACGGCCTTGAGTTCATCCGACTGGTAGGTGTATTGCTGTCCTTGACCCCATGCATCCGAGGCAGCGGTTGACAACGTCCAGTTCGCCGAGGCCGTGGTTTTTGCCCGCACGCCGATATTGTCGGAAGTTTCCTCGAACGCTGCCGCGGTATCCGCATCCTCGCCATAAATGGTGACATCCATCGCTTCACTGGAGTTGTCCGCCGCGGTAACAACCAGTTTGACCGAATTGATCGTGGCACCCTGGGGGACGCTCAGTCTGTCAAACCGCAGGCCGGTGATCTTCCGGCTGGTGGTGCCGCCGCTGGGGAGAAAAGTCACATTTAAAATTGCGGCATTTTGAGAATAATTGTCGTGTGAATAGAAATTGCGTTGCTCGTCATCATCATAGTCACTGGGCTTGTCAAAGATAAAAACCACATCCTCACCGGTGTCGTTCCAGTTCGCCTGTGAAGTCAGGGTATCCAGGAGCGGCGATACATCGGCCGTCGTATACAAGTCGCCGTTACCCTGTTCAGGCACGTTGGACCAGATGACAGGAACTCCGGTCAAGGTGCGTTCGGAAAGATTAAAATCGTCATTGGAGCTAAATTCATCCGGAACATCGTCCATATCAACATCAATGGAAATATCGACCGGCGATTGGTTATTTTTGGTGCCTTGCTGCGAATAAGATCTCAAATGAATATTGGCGCTTTGAATGTCGGACCCACGCGGAATATCAACCCCGCGGAAGCGAAAGCCCAGGAGCTGGCGCGTATTGCCGGAATAAGGCACGGATAGGATATTACCGTCTACGGACATATCACCGCTCCCGCGCTCCTGCTCGGCATCGTCGCCGTCCCGGTCAATTTGAATTGAAAGCGAGCTGGGAGGAGTATCGAGTGTGCTGCCAAGGCTCAAGGCGGCAGAATCAATATCCACTGAACTGCCGTCAAAGTTCTGCATGGCATCGTCGCCGGAGGCTTGCGCGGCGAAAGTCGGCAACGGGATTCCGGTTTCCACGTTGTAGGCACTCTCGTTAACATAAGCCACCGGGTAACGGACCGGCGCGTTGGTGCTCGCCGTGAAACTCATTATGCCGATGTTGACATTGTCGACCGTACTTATAAGTTCGCGCAACGCTTCCTTAAGCTCATCCATGCGTATGGGTGGATAGCTGAAGTCGTGGTTGACATTCCAGGCCATACTGCCCGATTCGTCGAGTACAAACAGAATATTGGGCCTGGACGGGTTGGTAGCAAGGTCGTCGCCGAGATAGATTTCGGTATCGTCGGCCGAAACGGGAAGCGATGTTGCCGATAACGCGGCCAGGACAGCGGCAAGCGCGCCATGGATGACTTGTTTGATTCGGACGTTCATGGTGTTACCTCCAATGCCGGGGTCTTAACTGCCGCCCGGCAATATTTGATACATGCCCGCCCTGACGGTGGAGCGGGATTTGTTCGGCGTCGTGCCGACACTGACTATATCGAAGTGCGCCGCCTGGTACTTGGCGCTGTAGGGTTTCGCATTTTTTTTCAAGGGAGGCTTGGGCGTGATTTCGCGGAACACCGCGGTCACCTCGACTTCCGCGCTGCCTACGTCGATCGGGGCAAGCGTCACCGGATTCGGGTTGAAGGTGACGGTATTGACGTCCTCGAACGTCAGGTTGAAACCCGACTCGGCCGCGTGAAACGCGGTTAAATCCTGTTGCATGTTGTACGCCATTTTCTCTTCCAGCGTGCTGGTATTCATGGCGGTTACGCCGATCAGCGTCAAAATGAGGAGCATGACCAGGGCGGTCACCAGTGCGATGCCGCGTTGCCGCATGCAGGGGTTGAACGATTGTGAAATCATGGTTGCAGGTTCCTCAGTAAAACCGTGTTTGAGACAACTTGACGTGTGCGGCGGTCCTCAGGGTCCGCGATCACTGTGCCGATGACGTTATAGGTTTTGTTCTCGTCGAGAAGGACGTATTCACCGTCGCCCGCGTAAGGCGCGATCGTGCGGCCCAGCAAGCCGAAACGGACCGCAACGACGTTATTCCAGTCCGCGACATCGTCCGCCTCGACATAAGAATTGGGAACGCCGTCGGCGTCGGTATCTATGCCGTAAAGAAACTGCATGGTTTCGATGCCTTCCACCAGTTCCTGTGTGCTGACGGCCGCGCCATCGTAGACTTGCCTGAACAGAGACGGGCCGCCGGTGCCGGCGCCGATGAAGTAGCGGATAAAAAACACCGGGGCGACAGTTGCATCCGTGTAGGCCTGTCCCAGGGCCGTCGCATGTTCGAGCACATCGTTGGCGCCGCTGGTAACGGCGCTGACCTGAAACAAGTTTGCGCTGCTGCAGTTGTAAATTGCGGCCAGCGAATTGGCTGTAAAACCGCTGTTGGCATCGATTTGAATATCGCTGCTGGTATCCGCCATGGCCGTATTCAACTCAAAACCTTGCCCGCCCACCAGGGAGCGGATAGTGATGCCGTCGGTGCCGCCGGTAATGCTGGCGACCAGATCGTTGCTGTCGCTGGGTTTCCAGGCGACGGTGGCGGCGCTGCCTTCCAGTCCCTCGATGGCGTCTGTCCTCGCATACAGTTCGTCGCCAAGAGCGATGAGATTATTCACGGTGTCCTGAGTGTTCGAGCACCCGTAGTAGCCGGCCATGCGGATATCGCGCGTCAAAAACTGGCTGGCGATGCGCAGATTCTCCTGCAACTTGGCCATGTCGTCGCTGATGGTGTAGGTCGTACGGCTGTTAACCAGCACCGTAACCGCGCCGGCGATCAGAAACATGCTGATCAGCAAGGACACCATCAATTCGACGATACTCAACCCTGCCTGTCTGGCGCGAACTGAAAAGCGGCTGCGGAGCTTGTTCATGGCAGGAACACCCATGATTGGGTAAAAGTCTGACCTGATTCGCGCTCGAGCCAACTGATGTTGAGAGTGTAGAAACCGTTGGCATCGGGACCGGTTACGGAACCGGCGCCGTTCGGAAGCTGTTGCTGCAGCGCCAGTGTCCAGCACATCAGATCGTTGTCGACCGAGACAGTGGCCGCACTGCAGCAGCTCTCCTGGTTGTCGCAGGAATCGCCGCTGGTATAGTCGGCGGCGCTTTCATCGTTGACGTGAATCCGCTCGATCAGGTCGTAGGCCAGTATCGCGGCGGTCGTTCGCGTATGGGCGTCATGGGTGTATTGCAGGCTGGAGGCTTGCAGGCCGGCCAGGCCGAGCAGGCCGATGGACAGCACCAGTACCGCGATCAGGACCTCGATCATGCTGCTGCCTTTGTTGATTTTGGGCGTGGCTGTCATGAGTTGCATCCGGCATACGTTCGGTTAAGCGACGTGCGGCCTATCAGGGAGATGATGATTTGCCGGCCGACTTCATCGGACCGGTCGTCGCAGATGGTCAGGGTAATGTTGCCTGCCACCCCTCCCGGTGTACGCAAGCCGTTGGGAGTAAATGAAACTGTGGGGCGATCATCGTCTGTTTCCTGCAAGGCGGGCGAATTGTTCGCCACCACAGTGCCCGAAGCCGGCGGGAATACGCGGATATATTCTCCCGGATAATCGGGAGTGTTGTCCCCGTCACCGTCCGCCCATATGATCCAGCCGTTACCCCAGGTGGAAGTTCCGCCGAGTTGGGCGGACAAGTGGACGGTGGTTTTACGCGAAATCGCCTCGCTTTTGGCCAATGTGACCGCCGAGATAAAGGAATTGGTGGTGGTCGTCAGGCGCGTGTCGGCGATCATGTTTCTGAAACTCGGGCCCGCCAGCGTCAGAATAGTCGCCATGATGGCAAGCGTCAGCATGAGCTCGATAATCGTAAATCCCGCCAAGTGTTTTCCAGTGCGCATACTGGGACTAATACACCAAATTTACCTTTTAGTAAGGGTGTATCGGACGAGAGGGAGGATTTTGCCGATAGGGGGAATTCCCTGCGCGAGGAGTGACTGTGGCTATCCCCTTTTTTCGGCGGCAGCCGTCAGGAAGAAAGTCCTGCACCCTTTTTCAGCTGGCGCAAAACCGCCGGCAGGGAAAAGACCACGTTCTCCGGACGGCCCTGGATTTCGCCGCTCAGCCGGGCGCCTAGTTTTTCCAGGTGTTCAACGACCTGCCGGACCAGTATTTCCGGGGCCGACGCGCCGGCGGTAATGCCGATGTTGCGTTTGCCGGCCAGCCACTCCGGCCGGATCTGCGCCGGACCGTCGATAAGATGGGCTTCCACGTTGCGGGTTGCGGCGATTTCCTTCAAACGATTGGAATTCGAACTGTTTTTAGAGCCGACCACCAGCACCAGGTCGCAAACTTCCGCCAGCGACTTGACGGCATCCTGCCGGTTTTGAGTGGCGTAACAGATGTCATCGCGACGCGGGCCGGTGATGGTGGGAAAACGCTCGGTCAGAATATCGATAATCTGTCGGGTATCGTCGACCGACAGCGTGGTTTGGGTAACGAACGCCAACTGGTCGGGATTGCGTACCTGCAAGGCACGGGCCTGATCCGGGCTTTCGACCAGGTGCATCTGGCCGCGCCCGCCGGCTTGTTGATCGCGCTGGCGCCGGTACTGTCCCATGGTGCCTTCCACTTCCGGGTGTCCGGCATGCCCGATCAGGATCACCTCGCGTTCCTGGCGGCTGTAGTTCGCCACTTCCAGGTGGACCTTGGTTACCAGCGGACAGGTGGCGTCAAAAACCGTCAGGTTGCGCCGCGCCGCCTCCTCGCGCACCGCCAGCGAGACCCCGTGTGCACTGAAAATCACGGTGGCGCCATCCGGCACTTCATGAAGTTCGTCGACGAACACCGCGCCTTTTTCGCGCAGACCGTCGACCACATAGCGGTTGTGCACCACCTCGTGTCGCACGTAAATCGGCGCGCCAAACAGTTCGAGAGTGCGTTCGACGATTTCGATGGCCCGGTCGACGCCGGCGCAAAAACCACGGGGACTGGCAAGCGTAATCTGCATGTTTATTTCCTGAATACCGGACAGGCATTATACACGCCCGGTCCCGTCCGGCTTAAGTCCGCTAGAGCCCCTGCTTATAAAAAATCCAGAAGCCTTGACGCAAAGACGCAAAGACGCAAAGACGCAAAGACGCAAAGGGCTTTATGATGGCAGCTATTACTTTATGGGTTGTGAAAAAGCACTATATTTCATTTCATGATTTATGTTTTTCTCCGCGCCTTTGCGTCGACGTGCATGGATACGCAAGCGCGCGGCGTCAGGTTTTAAGGCTTCCGGGAATCGAACAGGCTGATCGCGATCAGAATGGCGGCGCCCACCGTGATGGCCGAATCGGCCACGTTAAAGGTGGGAAAATGGCAGGTGTTTACGGTGGCTTTGTGAAACAGCGGGATGCAATCGCCACCGGCCCGGTAGTAGAAATCAATAAAATCAATGACATAGCCATGAAAAACCCGGTCGATCAGATTGCCGACGGCGCCGCCGAGAATCAACGAAAGCGCAAGTGCGGTCCACTTTTCGCCAGATGGCAGCCGGCTGAGCCAAATCACCAGTACCATGCTGACCAGTGTCGACAATACAGCAAAGAACCAGCGCTGCCAGCCGCCGGAGTCGCTGAGAAAACTGAAAGCGGCGCCCTCGTTATAGGCCAGTGACAGATTGAACAGCGGAGCCAGCGGGACGGGCTGGCCGAAGCCTAGGTGGGCAGCCGCCAGGTATTTGGTCAGCTGGTCCAGCACGATGATGATCCCGGCCAGCCCCAGCCAGTGGTATGGAAGGCGCATGTTTCGCAACACTCAAGGTAAATCGGCGATTAATACATTATTAACAACGGGTTTTAACTTTTTCCTGCCAAAGCACTTTAACTTTGCCCTGTTAGCGATTATAGTCTAGGGCGTATGAACGCTTATTCGAGCATTAACCTGGACATGCGAGCGTAAACAGGGGACAACAAGCATGATAACAAGAGCCGCCGCCGTTTTAGTGATGACATTGTTCTGCACCGGGCAGGCACAGGCCCAAGACTCCAAATTCTATTATGGGCTGAGCCTTACCTCCACTGATTTTGAATTGGCCGGCGTGGAAAGCAACGGCATCGGATTCAAGTTGGGCCGTGAGTTCGGCAAGTACATCATGATCGAGGCGCACATAGGCAACAGCTCCGAGAGCTCCGACAATTTGCTTGGCGATCCTGACCTGACATATTCAGGCGCTTTTCTGCGCCTTAATCTGCCGTTCGAACGCATGAATATTTACGTCGTGGGCGGCGCGGCCTCGATTAATGCGAATCTCACCGGCTTCGACGACAGCGAGGTCGACAGGGCCGTGGGTTTTGGTTTTGACCTGCTGGCCAGCGAGAACAGCGCGCTGACCATCGAAGTGATCGACTATGGAACCGAGGACGAACTGGAGCTCATCGAAACCGTCCAGTTGGGATTCACACACCGCTTTGATTTTCCAGGACTGCGATAGCCGGCAATATCGGGGCGACCGGTGGCAGGTCCCCATTACCGATGTGTGCTAAAGAGTATAGATACGGATAGGGAGCCTTGATATGCAAGCACATAAATTATTCTTGCTGAGTATCCTGCTGTTGTCAGCAGGTCTGTACGGATGCGGCGAGGCGGATGATTCGTCCGGAAGTTCAGGCGGTTCCAGTAGCTCGGGCGGTGCCAGCAGTTCGGGCGGTACCAGTAGTACCAGCAGTTCGGGTGGTACCAGCAGTTCGGGCGGTGGCGGCAGTGTAAATCCTGATCCTTCTCCACAACCGTCAGTTGGCATCCCGGACCAAAACAGCATGAGCTTGTCGGTATCCCAGTATAATATGGATTGCTTTCAAGTCGATGGTGTCACTTCCGATATAACGATCCGACTTGCAGACCAGCTTAATAACAATTCAACGATACCGGATGGAACCATCGTTTATTTTGCGGTGGAAGGTGGTTCGATTGAGTCTAGATGCGAAACAGCAGGCGGTGCTTGTTCCGCGGTTTGGACATGCCAGGACTTTCGGCCCGTTGACGGAAGAGTTACCTTATTGGCCTGGACCCTGGGCACGGAGTCTTTTAACGACAACAACAGCAACGGTTTTTTCGATTCCGGCGACACCATGGTTCTAGAGACAGACATGGACGAGCCGTTTATTGACAAAAACGAGGACGGAATCCGCGATCAGGACGAAGAATTTGTCAATTATCCTAATCCCGGGTTAAACACCGGAGGCACTTACGATGGCCCGGATGGCTTGTACTCAGGTATCAACTGTGCTCTTTCGGGACAGTGCGCAAACAATCAATCAATATTTATATATCGGCAAGCTGTGCTGGTGATGTCAAACGGAGACAACCTGGCAAATATTTTTAGGGTTGAAGACAATGGTGTTGAATATCAGACATATACGGGGGGAGTTCCGGTCGATCTTGACAATGGTGGAACGGGTTTCGTGAGATTGCTGTTTTTGGTAACGGACTCAAACGGCAATCCTCTACCCGCCGGTTCGACGGTTGCTTTTGATGCATCGGTGGGAAGTATACCCGGACAAAGTTCGTTTTCCGTGCCCAATACCAATGCATTTGCAGGTCTTACGCCGCCATGGCCTTATTCGGCATCTCCACTGGTATTTTCCGTAAGAGTTAATGAGGACCCCGAAAACGGAACTACGGAAAACGGGCAATTGAAAATTACTGTTACTGTAGATGATCAGTTAACCGAAGATTACCTGGACATTTTTGATCCGGCAAATTGATACTTGGAATACTGTTTAAAGCTGTATTACACATAAAGCCGTTTTTCACCCTTGCCTGCAACGTTTTCCACACAACGCCCGCACAACTGCGGATGTTTTTTATTGCTACCCACATCCTCGCGGTGATGCCAGCAGCGCACGCACTTTTCCTGCTCCGATGGGGTCGCTTTGATCCAAAATGAGCCTCCATTGGCCAGCTTGCCTTCGGCCGCGTTCTTCGGACGTTTTTCGGCGGGCTGCAGCCTCGCATAGGATGTTATCAACACGAATCTCAGCTCGTCGCCCAGCAGTGCAAGCTGTGTACACAGCGCCTCTTCGCAGTAAACATCCACTTCCGCATCCAGCGAGGCGCCGATCTCGCGGGCTTCGCGCAGAATCTCCAGTTGTTTGCCGACGGCTTCGCGAACAACGAGCACGTTACGCCAGAAGTCCGCGTTCATCGGTTCGGACTCGGGCAATGGCGTGAGTTTCGTGTACCAGGTTTCCAGAAACACGCTGTCGACCCGCGAGCCGGGAATGTAATGCCAGGCTTCATCAGCCGTGAAACTCAGGATGGGCGACAACCAGCGCACCATCGCTTCGGCGATATGGAACATCGCCGTCTGTGCCGAACGGCGGCCGCGACTGTCGGTCTGCATGGTGTATTGACGGTCTTTGGTGACATCCAGATAAAAGCCGCCCATCGTTACTGCGCAGAAGTTATGGATCAACTGGTAGATACGGTGAAACTGGTAACGATCGTAGGCTTCTATAATCTGCTGTTGCAAACGCAACGTAACATCCACCGCCCAGCGGTCCAGTGCCAGCATGTTTTCATTAGCGACCAGATCGGCGACCGGGTCGAACCCGTTCAGGTTTGAGAGCAGATAGCGCAGCGTATTGCGCATGCGCCTGTAAGAGTCGGCGGTGCGCTTGAGAATTTCCTCGGACACGTTCATTTCCGCGCTATAGTCAGTCGCCGCCACCCATAGACGCAGAATGTCCGCGCCCAGCGTCTGGAAAATTTTCTGCGGCGCGACCACGTTGCCCAGCGACTTGGACATTTTGCGGCCCTGTGCGTCGACGGTGAACCCATGGGTCAGCACGGCCTTGTAGGGCGCTACACCGCGCATGGCGACCGAGGACAGCAGCGAGGACTGGAACCAGCCGCGATGCTGATCGGAACCTTCCAGATACAGGTCTGCCGGTGGTGGCGCCAGTTCGGCGGCGCGTCTTTCCAGCACCGCAACATGGGTAACGCCAGAGTCGAACCAGACATCCAGCGTGTCGGTGACCTTGACGTAATGCTCCGCGTCGACGCCCAGGAACTCGACCGGGTCCAGCTCGTACCAGGCGTCGATACCGCTTGTTTCAATACGTTGCGCGACCTGTTCCATGATGTCGGCGGTGTTGGGGTGCAACGCCCCGGTTTCCTTGTGCACGAACAGCGTGATCGGCACACCCCAGGTGCGCTGCCGCGAAATGCACCAGTCGGGACGATTCTCGACCATGCCTTCAATCCGCGCCCGGCCCCAGTCGGGCAGCCAGCGGGTTTCGCCGATGGCCTGGCTGGCCTGTTCGCGCAAACCGTTAACGTCCATGCCGATGAACCATTGAGGCGTGGCGCGGAAAATAAGGGGTGTTTTATGTCGCCAGCAATGCGGGTAGCTGTGTTCGAGTTTACCAACTGCCAGCAACGTTCCATTCTCGCGCATCAGCTCGATCAGGAAATTGTTAGCTTTGTTGACGTGCATGCCCTCAAGCAACGGCGTTCCGGCAACGAACAGGCCGCCGGGGCCGACCGGATTGTCGACCGGTAGCTTGTACTTCAGGCCGACAGCGTAGTCTTCCTGGCCGTGGCCGGGCGCAATGTGGACCGCACCCGTGCCGGTTTCGGTAGTGACATGCTCGCCGAGAATGACCGGCACATCCCGGTCGTAAAAGGGGTGGTGCAGACTCAGGTTTTCCAGCGCCTGCCCCTTGGCACGGCCGGCAATCCGGTAATTTTCAAGGCCGTAACGCTGCACGCAACGCTCCAGCAGCGCCTCCGCAAGGATCAGGCGCTCCGGGTCGTTGTCCGGGCTGCCGTCCAGCAGCACGTAGTCCAGATCGGCGTGCACGGCAACCGCCTGGTTGGCCGGCAGGGTCCAGGGTGTGGTGGTCCAGATGATGATCGAAACGGGGACGTCGGCACCGGGATTGTCGGCGCCGAACAACGCATTGACCCTGGCGGTATCGACAGCACGGAAGCGTACGTCGATTTGCGGCGAGACTTTATCTTCGTATTCCACCTCGGCCTCGGCCAGCGCCGAACCGCAGTCCAAACACCAGTGTACCGGCTTGTAGCCCTGCACCAGATGCCCCTTTTCGATAATGCGAGCCAGCGAACGGACAATGTCCGCTTCGAAACGGGGATCCATGGTGAGATAGGGATTTTCCCAGTCGCCGAACACGCCCAGGCGAATGAAGTCCTCACGTTGCCTGCCGACCTGCTGTTGCGCGTAGTCGCGGCAAGCCAGGCGGAATTCGGTCGGGCTGACCTTGGCGCCGGCCTTGCCGACTTTCTTTTCGACCTGCAATTCGATCGGCAGGCCATGGCAATCCCAACCCGGGATATAGGGGGCGTCAAAACCGCTCAGGGTTTTGCTCTTGACGATTATGTCCTTGAGAATTTTGTTGACGGCATGGCCGATATGAATATCGCCGTTGGCATAGGGCGGGCCGTCGTGCAGCACGAATTTCGGTCTGCCCTGAGAGCATGTGCGGATTTTTTGATACAAAGTATTGCTTTGCCAACGCCGCAGCATATCCGGTTCGCGCTGCGCCAGGTTGGCTTTCATCGGAAAATCGGTTTGCGGTAAATTCAGGGTTGCCTTGTAGTCCGCCACGTCGGGTTTCATTCCTCACTATTTTCGACCATTAAAGAGACCGGCAAAGATACACTTTTGCTTGCGAATCGGCAAAAAGATTCATTTGGCGCAGAGACGCGAAGGCGCAGAGAAGAGAAAAGTTTTCGTTTTTAAGGCCGCGTGCGGAGATTTCATTCACTGATTCAAGAGTTATGAATCTCTGTGTCTCTGTGTCTTTGCGCCAAAAAAGGCTTTGGTTTGCTCGACATCCTGCCGCATTTGCGTCACCAGCGCCTCAACCGTATCAAAACGCCGCTCGTCGCGCAGCTTGTGCAGGAAATATACTTCCGCATGCCGCCCGTAAATATCCCGGTCGAAATCGAACAGATGGACCTCCAACAGGCACTGTCCGCCGCCGAACGTCGGCCGCACGCCGACGCTGGCCACACCCGGCAGATACGCGGATTCGCCCTGCAGGGCGACTTCCACGGCGAAAATACCCATCAACGGCGTTTGCCGGCGTTTCAGGTGAATATTGGCGGTCGGATAACCCAGTGAGCGGCCGCGCTTGTCGCCGTGCGCCACGCGTCCGGACATATGGTAAGCCCGGCCCAGCAACCCGGCGGCGGTCCGCATGTCGCCGGCGCCCAGTGCTTCCCGTATGCGCGTACTGCTCACCCGTAGCCCGTCCCGGCCCAGGGTGGCGGTGTTTTCCACGCTGAAGCCGTACGTTTTGCCCAGCGTTTGCAACAGCAGAATGTCTCCCTGCCGGTTTTTGCCGAAACGCGTGTCGTCCCCTGCCACCAGGTGATTGATTTGGAGCCCGCTCACCAGAATTCTTTCCACGAAGGTTTCGGCAGACAGGTTGGCCAGCGCGGCATTAAAGCGCAGGCACAGGACC